>VFMC01000158.1 GCA_006515795.1 Acidimicrobiaceae bacterium
GGTGCGGTCGGCGGTCACCCGAGTCACGACGTGAGCGATCCGATCGATTCGTGAGCGACCCGCCCCCTGCGTCCCGAGCTGCCCCGAGCTACTGGGGTTTGTGGATGCATGGGATCCGGCCGATCGGCGAGCTGGTCGAGTTGGCCGTTGCCGCCGAGCAAGCGGGAGCCTCGACGCTGCTCATCGCCGACGAGGGCGTCGACCGAGACATCTACGTGGTCCTCGCCGCGATCGCCACCGCGACTGAACGAATCACCCTCGTACCCGGCATCACCAACCCGTTCAGCAGGCACCCGGTGGCGACGGCCGCGGCCCTGGCAACGCTCGAGGAGCTCGCGCCCCGAAGGGTCGTGGCCGGTCTCGGCACAGGCGGCAGCATGGTCTTCGGCCCGATGGGCTTCGTCCGTCGACGTCGTCGACGCGCTCCTCGCCGGCCACGAGGTGACGCATCAGGGCGAGTTCATCGCCAATCGGGCCCGCCTGCCCTGGTCGCCGCGCCGCCTTCCGATCGGCATCGCCGGCCGAGGACCGAAGGTGCAGCAACTGGCTGCCCTCCGCGCCGATTGGGTCATCCTCGCCGGCAATCAGATCTCGAAGGTGCCGGAGCTCGTCGCGGGTGTCCGCGCCCGTGCGGCCGAGACGCGATCGGCTGCACCGTGGATCGTGTGGAACCCCGCTGCAGCATGGACCGAGAGCGCGACCTGTGCCACTCGGCCGCGCTTCTCGTACATCACGATCGACATGCCGGCCGCCGACCGCGCCGCTTTCGGCATCAGCGACGAGACGATCCTCGAATTGCGGCATCTGCTGCTCACGGCCGGCCCGGAAGCCGCGGCGCACCTCATTCCCGATGCGGTGCTCGAGGCGCATGCGATCGTCGGCACACGGGGCGCGGTGGTCGACCGGCTGCGGGCCTCGATCGGCGCCGCCCGGCCCGAGGTGCTGGTCTTCGAGGCCCACGAGTACAGCACCGACTTCATCGGCGATGTTGCCGACCTCGCCGCCGCCGCCGGGCTCTCCGGCGCCACCCACCGCATTCTCGGCTGAACAGGAGAGACCATGGCTTGGATACGCATCATCGCCCCCGAGGCCGCCGACGGGCCGCTGAAGGAGGCCTGCGACTGGCAAGCTGCTCGGCTCGGCTTCGCCAGCGAGTTCACCCAGCTCGGAAGCCTCGCCCCCGACCTCGTCAACGTCAGGCTCGAGCTCTACAAGGTGAGCGAGAACATCGCGTCGAAGCTCACGACTCGACAGAAGAACCTCATCGGCCACGTCGTCTCGATCCTCAACGCGACGCCTTACTGCGCCTCGCAGTCGCGGGTGAAGTTGCGCGAGCTGGGCGTGAGCGACGACGACCGAAGTGCAATCGAGCGGGGCGACTACGACGGCTTCGACGCAGCCGATGCCGCGATCCTGCGCTACGCACGACGGTTGACGACCGCCCCTGGTTCGGTGACCCACGACGATGTCGAGGCGTTGCGCGCCGCCGGTCTCGACGATCTCGACATCCTTCACGTGAACAACCAGATCGCACACCTCAACTACACGAACCGGGTTGCCAACGGACTCGGCCTGCTCCACGAGATCGACCGGCGGGCGTGGCACGATGTGCGGGTGGCCATCATCTCCCTACTCCACGGTCCGAACCTGAACCTGTTGGGTGAGCGCGAACCGAACATCTACGGCACGGTCACACTCGACGACTGCGTGCGCGCCGCCAGCGTCGTCGCCGATGTGCACGGGCACGAGATCGAGGCGTTCCAGACCAACCACGAGGGCGCGTTGATCGACGCGATCCATGGGGCCCGAGGTCGCTGCGCGGCGATCATCGTCAACCCGGGGGCGTTCACCCACTACGCGTGGAGCATCCACGACGCGCTCGCCGCGTTCGATGGACCGATCATCGAGGTGCACATCTCCAACCCGAACGCCCGCGAACCATGGCGACACACGAGCGTGGTGGCACCGGTCGCCACCGGCAGCATCAGCGGGCTCGGCATCCACGGCTACGAGCTGGCAGTTGCGGCGGTGTGCAGGACCCTCGCCGGATGATCCCGATCGATGTGAAGGCGCGGGCCGATCGTGTCCGGGCCGGGTTCGAGGGCATCGACGGGCTCGTCGTCACCGACCTGACCAACCTTCGCTGGCTCACCGGGTTCAGCGGGTCGAACTCGCGATCGTCACCGACGGCCGCTACGGCGACCAGGCGGTTCAGCAGATGGCGGTGTCCGGCTGCAGTGGACGGGTGGAAGTGGGACGTACTGCCGCGGCGATCACAGGGGTCGCGGCGCGCGTAGTGGCGTCCCTCGGCCGGGTCGGTTTCGAATCGGCGCACCTCAGCCATCAACGGTTCGTCGAGCTAGTTGCTGCGTTGCAGCCCGAGCTGGTGGCGACCGTGGGGCTGGTCGAGGCCGGCCGCCGCACCAAGGATCGCGCCGAGATCGAACGCATCCAGCAGGCCTGCGCGATCGCCGATCATGCGCTCGCCGACGTCGGGCCGACGATCGCGCCCGGTTGCACGGAGGTCGAGGTGCGCAACGCGCTGGAGCAGAGGATGCGCGAGCTCGGCGCGGCGGGGCCCAGCTACGAGACGATCGTGGCGACGGGACCCGTCGACGCGGCGCTACCGCACCACCGGCCGACGCCCACGCCGATCGAGGTCGGCCACACGCTGGTCGTCGACGTCGGAGCCCTGGTGGACGGGTACCACAGCGACATGACCCGCTCGTTCGTCATCGGGCGACCCACCGCCCTGCAGCAAGAGGTGTACGAGGTGGTCCTCGCCGCGCAGACTGCCGGAGTCGATGCCGTCCGCCCGGGTCTCGATGTGCGCGAGCTCGATGCCGTCTGTCGCGACATCGTCACCGCGGCGGGTTTCGGCACGTGGTTCACCCACGGGACGGGGCACGGGGTTGGCTTGGCGATCCATGAAGATCCGTTCGTCAACGCGTCAGCCATCTGGGTTTTGCAGGAGGGGGACGTGGTGACCGTGGAACCCGGGGTCTATCGTGGAGGCTTCGGTGGCATCCGGGTGGAAGATCTGGTCGAGGTGACCAGCTCCGGAGGTCGAACCATGACCAGATCTCCCAAGGACACTCCATGCCTGCCATCAGCACCAACGACCTGAAGAACGGGATCACGCTCGAGCTCGACATCGGCCTGTTCCAGGTCGTCGAGTTCCAGCACGTGAAGCCGGGCAAGGGCAGTGCGTTCGTGCGTTCGAAGCTGCGCAACCTGCGCACCGGCAACATCCTCGAGCGCACCTTCAACGCCGGCGTGCGTGTCGAGCAGGCTCTGCTCGACAAGAAGGACATGCAGTTCCTCTACCGCGACGCCGACGAGTACGTGTTCATGGACACCGAGAGCTACGAGCAGATGAACGTTCCTCCGCTGGCCCTCGGCGACGCCGCCGACTACCTCGTCGAGCAGGCTGTTGCCCAGATCGCCTTCTACAACGGCGACATCGTGACCGTCGAGATCCCTGCGTCGGTCGAGCTCACCGTTGCCGATACCGAGCCTGGGCTCCAGGGCGACCGGGTCAGCGGCGCCAAGAAGGCAGCCACTCTCGAGACCGGCAAGATCGTGCAGGTGCCGTTGCACATCAACATCGGCGACCGTCTGCGCGTCGACACCCGTACGGGTGACTACATCGCGCGGGTCTGATGTCGCCTGACCGACAGCGAGGCCAGCGGCCGACCGGTCTTGATGGCGATCAACGTACCGATGCGCGTGAACGCTCGTTGATGTTGCTCTACGAGGCGACATCGAAGGGGGTGCCACCGGCGGAGGTGCTCGCCGCGCAGGTGGTCGAGCCCGACGAGCTCACGTGCACCCTCGTGCTCGGCGTCGCTGAGCATCGCGTCGAGCTCGATGCCGCGATCGCCGCGCAGGCGAAGGGGTGGACGCTGGCGCGGATGCCGGTGATCGATCTCACGGTCATGCGGATCGCCGGTTTCGAGCTGCTCGCTCGGCCCGAGGTGCCGGTCGCGGTAGTGCTCGACGAGGCCGTCGAGCTTGCCAAGCGGTTCTCCACGGACGACTCCGGTCGGTTCGTGAACGGCGTGCTCTCGGCCCTCGTGCCGATGCTCCGCGGCGCCCCCACTGCCGGTTGACCTGTCGGTTTCCTGCGGTTCGGCCAGAATCATCGCGTGATCTCCGGCTTGGTTCGCTCGGTGCAGCTCCATTCGCCACGCACGCGGCTGCAGAGCATCACCCTCGGTCAGTGGTTTCTGATCGCGATGATCGCCGGGTACACCACGTACTTCACCAAGATCTCGCTCGACGTGCACCATGGCCTCGGCACCTCGGCGTACGACTACGGGCTCTACGACCAAGGCCTCTGGCTGATGTCGCGGTTCAAGGCACCGTTCGTGACGCTCATGGGTCGAAACCTGATGGGCGATCACTCCTCGTTCATCCTCGTGCTGCTGGTGCCGGTCTACTGGGTGGCGCCGAGCGCGGGCGCGCTGTTCTTCGCGCAGTCGTTGGCCGTCGCTCTCGGCGCGGTGCCGGTGTACCTGCTCGGCAGGCGGCTGCTGCACCGCGAGGCCCACGCCGTGCTGCTCGCCGCGTGCTACCTGCTGCACCCTGCCGTCGGCTGGACCAACCGCGAGAACTTCCATCCGGATGCCTTCATCGCCCCACTGCTCGGCGTCGCGATCTATGCCGCAGTGGCGGGGAAGTGGCGGCTCTATGCGGTGTTCGTGGTGCTGACCCTGCTGGTGAAGGAGGACGCTTCGCTGGTGCTGGTGCCACTCGGGGCCTGGGTGGCGTTGAAGCGTGATCGCCGGATCGGCATCGCTTCGATCGTCGGTTGCCTGAGCTTCATGGCGCTGGCGATGTTCGTTGTGATGCGTGGCCTCGTCGGTGTCCCGACGCGCAACGGCTGGCGCGTGCCGTTCGGAGGGCCGACGGCGTTCATCAAGGCGGTGTTCACGAGACCCCAAGACGTGATCCGCCACCTGTGGAGCAACAACCGACCGTTCTACCTGTGGCAGATGACGGTGCCGTTCGCCTGGGTCTTCGCCCGCGCCCCGAGCGTGGCCGCGATCAGCGCAGTGGTGCTGTTCACGAACATCCTCAGCACGTTCTGGTACCAGTACCAGATCGAGTACCACTACTCGCTGGTGGCCGTGCCGGCGTTGGCGATGGGCACGGTGTACGCGGTGTCGAAGGTGGCGCAGCGGTGGCGGGTTGCGCTCGTGGCCGCGGTGCTGTGCACATCGGTGTGGAGCGCCTGGGCGTGGGGCGTGCTGCCGTTCAGCCGCAACCTGCCGTACTACTGGGCGCCGGGTCATCCCGTTGCCGTCGACGCGAGGGCGATCATCGCCGACATCCCTGACGACGCGGTCGTCTCGGCGCAGTACTCGCTCACCGCGCACCTCGCCCGGCGCAGCGAGATCTACATGTTCCCGACACCGTTCGCCGCCGAGCTGTACGGCCCCGACGACTCGCTCGGAGGACGGCGCCTCGCGGCCGCCGACCGGGTCGAGTACGTGGTGCTGCCGATGACGATGGAGGCGCGGTTCGAGTTGGTGTGGAGCGAGGAGTCCGGTGCCTTCACCCTGGTGGACATCAACGACTGGTGGCGGCTCTACCAACGCACGTCGATGATCGACCGACCCTGACCCCGATGGGCGAACGGGCGGCTGCGCGAGTTCTACGATGATGCAATCTCGACGCCAGGGGGCCTGATGTGAACAGTGACGATCTGGAACGTCTGCTCATCGAACACACCGACGCATGGAACAGTCATGACATCGACCGATTGATGAGTTTGTTCGCTGACGATTGCGTGTTCGAGGCCTCCGGCGGACCCGAGTCCTATGGCTGCAGGTTCGCGGGTCGAGCTCAGGTCAGGACCGCGTTCGCTGATGTGTTCGACTCGATGCCGGACGCGAACTGGGGCGATGCCCGTCACTTCGTCATCTCCGAAGACTACGGCGTGTCTGAGTGGAGACTGACCGGCTCCCTGCTCGAAAGCGGTCGCGTCGACGGCCGTCGCGTCGATGTCCTCGGCTGTGATTTCCTCACGGTTCGTGACGACAAGATCGTTCGGAAGAACTCGTTCCGAAAGCAGCGACCTCCGGTGGCTGACTAGGCAACGTCCCCAACAGCGGATGCGCGGCTGCTAGATTCGTGGTGCCGTGAAGCGGGTCCCGTGAGGCCCAGACGGCAGGAGAACCATCTTGCGATCCCGATCGTGTTGTGCTGCGCCCCATGCCGGGGCGCTTTCCATGTATGCCGCCGCCCTACTGGAAGATCATGCAGTAGACTGCATGATCATGCAGATGGAGGTTCTATCGTGATCCGCGACGGAGTGCTCGTGCTCGCCGACGGCAGCGTCTTCGAAGGAGAGCTGCTCGGTGCCGAGAACGGGGCGGCCGCCTCCAGCGGCGAGGTGGTGTTCAACACGGTGCTGTCGGGCTACCAGGAGGTGATCACCGACCCTTCCTATGCCGGGCAGATCATCACCTTCACCACTCCCCACATCGGCAACTACGGAGTGAACGCCACCGATTTCGAAGCCCGTCGACCGTTCTGCCGGGGCATCATCGTGCGTGATCTCGCCCGCCGCCACAGCAACCACCGCGCCGAAGCGTCACTCGATGCGATGCTGGCCCGGTACTCGATCGCCGGCATCGGCGGCATCGACACCCGGCGACTCACCCGCCTTCTGCGCGACACCGGTGCCATGCCTGGCGCGTTCGGGGCCGACGAGGCCACAGCTCGTGCCGCCGCCGCGTCCGAAAAGGGAACCGATGGCATCGATCTCGTTGCCGAGGTGACGACACCGCAGCCGTACTCGATCGGCGCCGGCGCTCGACACGTCGTCGCCTACGACTTCGGCCTGAAGCACTCGATCCTGCGCGACCTCAGCGGTCTCGGCCGGATCACGGTCGTGCCCGCCGGCACCACGGCTGCCGAGGTGATCGCGATGCGGCCAGATGGCGTCTTCCTGTCCAACGGTCCCGGCGACCCGGCCCAGGTCGGCTATGCGGTCGCGGCAATTCGCGAGCTCCTCGGGAAGTTGCCGGTCTTCGGCATCTGCCTCGGTCATCAGCTCCTCTGCCGGGCGATCGGCGGCGACACCTTCAAGCTCGCGTTCGGTCACCACGGCGGCAACCATCCCGTGCGCCACGAGACGACCG
>VFMC01000577.1 GCA_006515795.1 Acidimicrobiaceae bacterium
CAACACCCCGAACCAAGGTGAGGGTTCGGGGTGTCCTCGATGTCCTGAGACATCACAGGGTGCCCGGAGCGGTGTTGTGGTGCAGGACATTGAGGACAGGTGTCGCGCGTCATAGAGGACAGCCCGTCAGCGTCTGGGCATGTCCAAAGCCCGGTTGCTCATAACTGCTGTTGTCGTCGAGGGCCGTTCACCGTCGGAGGTCGCCCGCACCTACGGGGTCGCGCGCTCGTGGGTCAATGCGCTCGTGGCCCGTTACCGGGCGGAGGGCGACAAAGCGTTCGAGCCACGCTCACGACGACCTCGCTCGTCCCCGAACGCGACGGATCGGGCCACGGTCGAGCTGATCGTCCGGTTGCGAACAGAGCTCGTCGGCGCGGGCCTCGACGGCGGCGCCGAGACGATTGGCTGGCATCTCGAACATCACCACCAGATCGTCGTGTCCCGCAACACGATCCATCGCGTGTTGATCCGCAACGACCTCGTCGAACCCGATCCGAAGAAACGACCCAAGAGCTCCTATGTGCGTTTCGAAGCCGAGTTCCCCAACGAGTGCTGGCAGTCCGACTTCACCCACTACCCCCTCGCGGATGGGACCGACGTCGAGATCTTGTCGTGGCTGGATGACCACTCCCGCTACGCGTTACGCGTGACGGCGCATGTCCGGGTGACCGGCAGGATCGTCGTGTCCGAGTTCCGGGCCGCGTGCGCCGAGCACGGAACACCCCGATCAACATTGACCGATAACGGCATGGTCTTCACGACGCGCTTGTCGGGCGGCAAAGGCGGACGCAACGGGTTCGAGAGCGAGCTGCGTAGCCGCGGCGTCGCCCAGAAGAACAGCCGACCGAACCATCCCACCACCTGCGGCAAGGTCGAACGGTTCCAACAGACCCTGAAACGCTGGCTCGCTCGACAACCCGCGGCCCGCAGCATCGGCGCGTTGCAAGCCCAGCTCGACCGGTTCGTCGACGTCTACAACACCCGCCGGCCGCACCGCTCCCTCGCACACCGGGCAACCCCCGACACGATCTACCACCAGCGACCCAAAACCCGGCCAGCCAGCCGTGATGACAACACCCACTACCGGGTTCGGCACGACACCGTCGATACCGGCGGCACCGTTACCCTGCGCGTCAACGGCCGGCTCCATCACATCGGCATCGGACGAACCCACGCCCGAACCCACGTAATCCTGCTCGTCGACG
>VFMC01000159.1 GCA_006515795.1 Acidimicrobiaceae bacterium
CCCATACCCCGACGCTGCGGGCGAAGCCGCCGCCCCGGTCGCGCCACGCGCCGACGAGTGCCGGCAGGCAGGCGAGCGTGCGGAAGAACATCGCGCCGTACTCGTGGTGCTCGGCGCCGATGAGCGTGCGGATCGCCGCCGGTCGGATCGTTCCGTAGGTGCGGGCGAGTGCTTCGATGTCGTTCGGGTCGAGACCGCACACCTGGCCGGCGCGTTCGGGCGTCCAGTCGGCTACGTGGGCGGCGAGCTCGTCGAAGCCGTGGGTGTGGGCGGCGACCCACTCGCGATCGACCAGGCCATCGCGGTCGAGCACGTGCATCATCGCCAGCATCAGCGCCACGTCGGTGCCCGGCAACGGTTGCAGGAACCAGTCGGCCGACTCGGCGGTGATCGTGCGGATCGGATCGATCACCACCACCCGTGCTCCGTCGGCGCGGGCTGCCTCGATCGTCGGCCACAGATGCCGGTTGGTGAGCCTGGTGTTGGTGGCCCACAGGATGATCAGCTTCGAGTGGCGGAGCTCTTGGGGATCGAGCGCCTTCCCGGTGCCGTTGGTCATCGATGCGCCGGCGCCCGCGGTTGCTCCGCACAGGGCGTGGACGAGGCGGGTGGCGCCCATCCGGTTCCAGAACCGGTTGGGGAAGCCGAGGGCGAGCAGGCTCTGGTTGCCGGCGCTGCTGTACGGCATCACCGCCTCGGCCCCGTGCGTGTCGATCACCTGGTGCAGGCGCGCGGCTATCTCGGTGAGTGCCGCGTCCCAGCTGATCGGCTCGAACAGTCCCTCGCCCTTCGCACCGATGCGTCGCAGTGGCGTGGTGACGCGCTGCGGGCTGTAGACGCGATCGAGGAACCGGTTCACCTTCGGGCACAGCTCGCCGCGGCTGTACGGATGTTCGGGATTGCCACGCAGTTGCACCGCAACTCCATCGGTGACGGTGACGTGCCATCCGCAGCTGTCGGGGCAATCGTGATGGCAGGTGCCGTGAACGGTGTTCGAACCCGCTGATGTGACCACAGGGTCGTCGAGCGTCGTCATGCGAGCATCGTACGACGCGACCGATCAGCCATGCTGGCGGCTTTCAGTCATGCACCGGGCCGAGGACGGGGCGCAGCACTTCGCCGGCGAGCTCGACGGCTTCGAGGTCGTGGGCGTCGGGCATGTTGAACACGATGCCGTCGAGGCCGGCGTCGAGAAGCGTCTGCACCTGTGCCTGCACGGCCGGGGGATCGCCGAGGATGAACATCGCCCGAACCCGGGCCTGGACGTCGGCGGGGAGGTCGTCGAGCTTGGCGCCACCGAACCTTCCGGCGATCTTTGCCTCGGCCGCCTCCATCGTGCGCCCGACCACGAGCGTGCCAAGCCGCGTGCGGCAGATGGTGCTGGGATCGCGGCCGAGTCGTTCGCAATGGCCGTCGAGCACACCGAGGAGGTGGCGTACCGCCGTGGCCTCGCCGAACACGTTGCAGGCGTCGGCGTACTGGGCGACCATCCGCAACGTCTTGCGCTCGCCACTGCCCCCGATCAGCACCGGTGGGCCACCGGGTTGCACCGGTTTGGGCACGTTCATCGCTTCGGTCACCTTGAACCACTTGCCGTCGAAGGTGGTGGTGTGGTTGGTGAACATGCTGGTGACGATCTGGAGGCCTTCCTCCAGCTTCTCGAAGCGATCGGTGAACGTGCCGAACTCGAAGCCGTAGGCATCATGCTCCTGTTCGAACCAGCCGGCGCCGATGCCCCAGATCGCCCGGCCTGCGGAAATCACATCGAGGCCGGTGACGGTCGGCCGGGTTGCGGTAGGTCATGCCGCCGACCATCGCGCCGAGGCGCACCGTGGACGTGCGCGCCGCGATCGCGGTGAGCAGCGAGTACGCCTCGAACATCTCCTGGTCGGGCTTGCCGAGCATCGGGAGCTGGTAGAAGTGGTCCATCACGAACACGCTGTCGAAGCCGTTGTTCTCGGCGGCCACAGCGATCGCGGCGATCCGCTCGAACAGGTCGGCGGCGCCGACCCCGGGGTAGGTGAAGTTCGGGATCTGGAGCCCCATGCGGATGGAGAGTCGGGCAGCGGTCATCGGCCGACCCTACGTCGCCGAGCACATCATCACGATCCCCCTCTTTCGACGTCGATCTGACCGAGGCCGACGCGCACGTCGATCGCGTAGGTGGGGCCACCGACCTCGGCCCCGGCCGCCGGCGGAGCGAGTGTTCTGGCGTCGTCGTGGCGGATGCCCTCGAGCACCGCGACACCGTCGATTCGGAGCTCGCCGGCGCCGACCTCGCTCGTCAGTTCGATCGTGGCATCGGCGGGCACCACGAGATGCAGCCGCCCGATGCCGACCTCGATCTCCAGTTGGACGCGACCCGCGGAGACGTCGAGTTCGGTCAAGTCGACCACCAGTTCGCCGATCCCGAGCTCTGTACGCCGGTCCAGCTGCGACAGCGTGGTCGGCTGCAACCGCCGACCTCCAGTTCCACCGTCGAGGTCGGGCTGCACTACTGCGAGCAGCGCCAGCAACGCGCCGATGGTCAACACCGCCGGCAGCGGCAGCCATGAGCGATTCACGAGAGCGCTCACCGCCGCGCCGGCGACCAGGATCGTGAGCACCGTCAGCAAGCCGGTGAGCATCGACATGTCCCACCAGTCGATCGCGTCACCACTCGCGGCCAACGCGGCAAACCCGAACGCCGCTACCACCGCGACGGCGCCGACCGGAACGCGCTGCCGGCGAGGAACCGTGGCCGCGGCGAAGGCCGGCTCGGCGGATCTCGTCACGGTGACCGCGTCGGTGGTCCCTGTCTCTGGCTTGGCTGCCGTCGCCGTGGCTGCCGTCGCCGTGGCTGCCGTCGCCGTGGCTGCCGTCGGCCCTGTCGCGTTTGCGGCCTGCGCCGAGGGGGGCTCCCAGTTCGGCGCGCCGGGTGGCCCTTGCTTCGAGCCGAGCGTCGGCGTGACCCACAGCAGCACACCGACGGCGATCAGCCCGAGCCCCCACGGCACTCCACCGAAGAGGAACCACGATCCCAGCGACCCGATCCCACCGGCAACCAGCACGATGCCCACGGCGATGTACAGGGGCATCCGGCGTCGATCGCGCACGATCGCCTCCAACGACACGGCTCTCTCGGGTCGGTCGGGCAGGAGCGTCCACGCCGCCACGTACACCAGCGCCAGCACCGGCAGCACGATGGTGGCCACCGCAACAGCGATGCGGGTCGTTCGAACGTCGAAGCCGTAGGTGCGACACAGGCCAGCGACGACCCCGCCGAGCTTGTCGTCGTCGGGGTCGCGCGACACGGGTCGTTCGAACCAGCGCGGAGCGTTCATCGGTGCAGTCTGTTCGTTCATCCGTCCAGCATCCGGCATCGCCAGGCGCGACGCCATCGGGGACAACCCGCTGGCGGCCCTGAACGAACCCTGAGCCGCACCCTTGGGTCCACCCTGAGACCGACGTGCTGCGAATCAGGGTGCTACCCCGGTGACAGCCGCAGGACGACCTGCGACAATCGATCTCATGCTCGCTCGGTCGCTGTCGTTCGCCCGCCGCGACGACCGACGCGTGTTTGCGGGTGTCGCTGGCGGTTTCGCCGATCAGCATGGCATCGATGCCACAGTGGTGCGCGGCGTGCTGGTGGTGCTCACCTTTGCGGCAGGCCTCGGGTTGCTCCTGTACGCGTTCGGTGCTCTGGTGTCGGAGCCGGCCGGCGCGGTGCTGCCGCCACGTCATCCGACGGATGCGCGTCGAGTCGTGTCCGTGGTGTGCGTCGGGCTCGGAATGCTGCTCGTGGTCCGGTCCACCGGTGTCTGGCTCGGCGACGCGTTGATGGTGCCGTTGGCAGTGGTCATCGCCGGCATCGTGGTGCTCGGCTTGATCAGACCCGACCTGCACGACCGATCCGACGACTCGCACTGGTCAGAGCTGGCGTCGGGCCCCCGCGCCCGCACCAGGTTGTTCGCCGGCGCCGCGCTCGTGGCGGTGGGGTTGGTGATCGTGGGCACGCGAGGCGGAGTTTCGAGCAACGTGCGAACAGGCGTCCTCGCGACGGCATTTACGGTCCTGGGCATCGCCGTGCTGCTCGGACCGTGGCTCGCCGGCATGGCGCGCAGCGCCGCCGAAGACCGGCGGCAGCGAATTCGGCTGAACGAACGCGAGGCGATGGCAGCCCACCTGCACGACTCCGTGCTGCAGACCCTCGCCCTGATCCAGCGCACCGCCGGCGACCCGCGGCGCACAGTCACACTTGCCCGCCAACAAGAGCGAGACCTGCGGGAGTGGCTGTACGGCACCACCGACGCGGTGTCGGGCAGCCTCACGTCGGCGATGCGGGCAATGGTGAGTGACGTCGAGGCCACCTACGACATCACCATCGAGTTGGTGATGGTGGGTGACGCCGATCTCACCGACACCCACGCCGGGCTGGTGGCCGCCGCCCGTGAGGCTTGCGTGAACGTTGCCAAGCACAGCGGCGCCACCTCTGCTGCGGTGTACGTGGAGGTCGGTCCGACCGAACTCGAGTGCTGGGTGCGCGATCGCGGGCGCGGCTTCGACCAGGCCGACGCGGCCCTTCGACGCACCGAGCGCCGCGGCATCACCGACTCGATCGACGCGCGCCTCGAGCGTCTCGGTGGGCGGTCACACATCGAATCGGTGCCTGGCGTGGGCACCGAGGTGCATCTGGCAGTTCCTGTGTCGGCGGTGTCGCAGGACGCGGTTCGATGATCCGCGTGTACCTGGTGGACGACCATGCGCTGTTCCGTGCCGGGGTGCGGGCGGAGATCGGCGCGTCGGTGGAGGTGGTCGGTGAGGCGGCCACCGTCGACGAAGCGGTGCTCGGCATCCTCGATGAGCGACCCGACGTCGTGGTGGTCGACGTGCACATGCCCGGAGGCGGCGGCCGAGCGATCATCGAACGGGTGCTCGCCGACTGGCCCGAGGCCGTCTTCCTCGCCCTGTCGGTCTCGGACTCGGCTGAAGACGTAGTGGCCGTGATCCGCGCCGGTGCCCGCGGCTACGTCACCAAGACCATCGACGCCGGCGAGTTGGTGAACGCGATCCACCGCGTGCGTGAGGGGGATGCCGTGTTCTCGCCGCGCCTGGCCGGCTTCGTGCTCGACGCGTTCTCCGGCACCGTGCCGGCGCCGAACGATCCCGAGCTCGATCAGCTCACGGCACGCGAGCAGGAGGTGATGCGCCTCATCGCCCGCGGCTACACGTACCGCGAGGTGGCCGGCAACCTGCACCTGTCGGTGAAGACGGTGGAAACGCATGTGTCGGCGGTGCTCCGCAAGCTGCAGTTGTCGAATCGCCACGAGCTCACCGCATGGGCGAACGACCGACGCCTGCTCTGATCCGATGTGACCGGATGCGACACCTACCAGATCGGGACCATTGGCCGTTCCCGAGCTGACCGTGGACCGGGTACGGTCGCTTGCACAGCGGTGCTCGCACGAACCAGAAGGAGTCACGGGTGGATCTTCTCCCGACCGACAGGATTCGCAACGTGGTGTTGCTCGGGCACACTGGCGTGGGCAAGACGACCCTCGCCGAGGCCCTGCTGGCCCGGTCGGGTGCCGTGCCGCGACCAGGCAAGGTCGACGATGGCACCAGCCTGCTCGACACCGATCCCGAGTCCGTCAAGCGGCGCATGTCGCTGTCGCTGGCTCTGGCACCGTTCACGTGGACCGCTCCCGACGGGCGCGATCACCGCATCAACCTCATCGACGTGCCCGGCTACGCCGACTTCGCCGGCGAGGTCGAGGCGGCCATGTCGGTGGCCGATCTCGTCGTGCTGGTCGTGAGCGCGGTCGATGGCGTGCAGGTGCAGACCGAGCTGCAGTGGCGGCGAGCTGTCGCCCTCGGGCTGCCGCGCATGGTGTTCGTGACGAAGGAGGACAAGGATCGCGCCAACTTCCACAACGTGCTCGAGCAACTGACGGTCGCTTTCGGCGCTGGTTTCGTGCCGCTCGAGCTGCCCATCGGTGAGGCCTCCACGTTGCACGGCATCGCCGACGTGTTGAGCGACGAGGCTTACGGCTACGAGCCTGGCGGCACACACCACGTCGAACCCGTGCCATCCGATGTCGCCGAGGAGGAGCACCGTCTCCACGATTCGATCGTCGAGGAGATCGTCGCGGGCGACGACGAGCAGTTGGAGCGCTACTTGTCGGGCGACGTTCTGTCGGTGGCTGATCTCCAACGAACGCTTCGCCACGAGGTGCTCGACTGCATCGAGTTCCCGGTTCTGCTGGGCTCGGCGATCACCGGGCTCGGACTCGATCGACTGGCCGACTTCATTTGCGACCTCGGTCCGTCGCCGGCCGACCGCCCGGTCGACGTGCATGCGGGCGACGAGCGAGTGGCGGTGACCGCCGCCTCGAACGGAAAGCCACTCGCCTACATCTTCAAGACGATCGCCGATCCCTTCGTCGGGCAGCTCTCGATGTTCAAGGTGCTGAGTGGCACGATCCGCTCCGGCGACCACCTCATCAACAGCCGCGCCGGCGCCGATGAGCGACTGCACGGACTGTTCGTGCTTCTCGGAAAGGAGCAGCAACCGGTCACCGAGGTGCGTGCGGGTGACATCGCCGCAGTGGCCAAGCTCGCCTCGTCACGCACCGGCGACACGTTGGCCCCGAAAGGCCTGCCGGTACGGATGACCGTGCCAGCGGGGTTGAGCCCGCAGTACGGAGTCGCCATCGTCCCCCGCACTCAGGCCGACGACGACAAGCTCGGCAGCGCACTGGCCCGGTTGCAGGCCGAGGATCCGGTTCTCGTCGTCGACCGCAACGACGAGACGGGCGGGCATCGGCCGAAGGCAAGGTTAAGAAGCAGAGCGGCGGTCACGGCCAGTACGCCGTGGCGATGCTCCGTGTGGAACCGCTGCCACGTGGAGCCGGTTTCGAGTTCGTCGACGCTGTTGTCGGTGGCGCCATCCCACGTAACCTCGTCCCCGCCGTGCACAAGGGCGTGGAGGAGTGCATGGTGGCCGGAGGCCTGCACGGATTTCCCGTCGTCGATGTTCGGGTCGAGTGCTACGACGGCAAGTTCCACAGCGTCGACTCCAGCGAGATGGCATTCAAGACGGCGGCGTCGCTCGGCTTCAAGGACGCCCTCGCCGTTGCTGGTGCGATCGTGCTCGAACCGGTGTCGTTGCTGAAGGTGACCGTGCCGTCGGGTACGCAGGGCGACGTGCTGGGCGACATCACGGCGCGACGCGGTCGCGTGATGGGCAGCGATGCGGCAGATCACGGAGAGCAGACCATCACAGCTCACGTGCCCACCCGCGAACTGCTCCGCTACGCGGTGGAGCTGCGCTCGATGAGCGGCGGTCGCGGCACCTTCACGGCCGAGCACGACCACTAGGCCAAGGCGTCGCTACCGTCGACCAAGTCATGAGCGTCCAACCCGACGCGGGTGCGCAGCTCGACTTCTCCAACGACATGAGCTACACCGACTACCTGCGTCTCGACGCGGTGCTCTCGGCGCAGCATCCCCTGTCACCCGATCACAACGAGCTGCTGTTCATCGTGCAGCACCAGACGAGTGAGCTGTGGATGAAGTTGATGCGTCACGAACTGACCGCGGCGATCGCCGCCGTGGCCGGCGACGAGCTGCAGCAAGGGTTCAAGATGCTGTCGCGGGTGAGCCGGATCATGGAACAGCTCGTGCACGCGTGGGATGTGCTGGCCACGATGACCCCGCCCGAGTACTCGGCGATCCGTCCGTACCTCGACAACAGCAGCGGATTCCAGAGTTGGCAGTACCGCTGCATCGAGTTCGCGGTGGGCAACAAGAACGCGGCCATGCTGCAACCACACGCGCACCGCCCCGACCTGTACGAGATCGTG
Source organism: Acidimicrobiaceae bacterium (assembly GCA_006515795.1). Classification (GTDB taxonomy): domain Bacteria; phylum Actinomycetota; class Acidimicrobiia; order Acidimicrobiales; family Ilumatobacteraceae; genus VFMC01. The sequence continues at coordinate 7,845 of VFMC01000159.1, forward strand.
TCGCAAGCGTGGCGGGCGCCGTCGTTGTACGACGAGTCCTTGCGGTTGCTCGCCCGGCGCGGCCTGGCCGTGCCCGACTCGCACATCACCCGTGACTGGACCGAACCGTACGTTGCCGACGTCGCCGTGGAGGAGGCGTGGCTGGAGGTGTACCGCGATCCGCGGCGGCACTGGGACCTCTATCAACTCGGCGAGGAGCTGACCGATTTCGAAGACGCGTTCCGGCTGTGGCGATTTCGCCACGTCACCACCGTCGAGCGCGTCATCGGTTTCAAGCGCGGCACGGGCGGTACCTCAGGGGTCGGCTATCTGCGGTCGATGCTCGAAGTGGTGCTGTTCCCAGAGATCTGGTCGTTGCGAACTCGACTCTGATTCGCAACAAGTTCGCGCGCTCCGCCTATGGACGTCACCGCGCTTCGCGGGTACGGTTCGCGGTCTCACGGGCTGGGGGGCACGCGAAAATGGGTACGTACGACATCATCATTCGCGCGGGGACGGTGATCGATGGCACCGGTGCGCCGGCCGTGCAAGCCGATGTCGGCATAGTCGGTGATCGCGTTGTTGCCGTGGGGTCATCTCTGCCCGGCACCGCCGAGCGAGTGATCGACGCCGAGGGGAAGCTGGTCACACCGGGTTTCGTCGACATCCACACCCACCTCGATGCCCAGCTCGCGTGGGATCCGATCGGATCCAGCAGCTGCTATCACGGCGTGACCAGCGTGGTGATGGGCAACTGCGGCATCACCTTTGCGCCGTGCAAGCCAGCCGACCGCGGGTACCTCGCCGAGCTGATGGAGAGCGTCGAGGACATCCCCCGGGCGGCGATCATGGATGGTCTGCCGTGGGACTGGGTCACCTACGGCGAGTACCTCGAGAGCATCGGCCGCATGCCGAAGGGCGTGAACGCCGGCGGCATGGTCGGCCATTGCGCCCTCCGGCAGTACGCGATGGGTGAACGCGCCCTCGACAAGAAGCCCCCGAACGCCGACGACCTGGCCATGATGGCCGATCTCCTCGAGGAGGCGCTGCGCGGCGGTGCGCTGGGGTTCAGCACCAGCCGCACCTACCTGCACAAGGTGCCCGACGGTCGCCCGGTGCCGGGCACCTACGCGCAGCCCGACGAGCTGTACGCGTTCGCCGACGTGCTCGGCCGCCACGGCGCCGGCGTGTTCGAGAGCGCTAGTCGAATCGGCGAAGGCGAACGCAACCACGACGACGTTCCGAAGACTCGTGCCGAACTGGCCTGGATGGGTGAGGTCAGCCGCCGCAGTGGGCGCCCGGTCAGCTTCGGGCTCACCCAGCACGACAGTCGCCCCGACCTCTACGCGCGCGTCATCGAGTTCGCCAAGGAGGAGAACGCGCTGGGGGCAGTCGTGCGTCCGCAGACCACGGCGCGCAGCGTCGGGGTGCTGTTCAGCATCGACACCCGGACCGTGTTCGACCGAGCCGAGTCGTGGAAAGCACTGCAGGCGATGCGCAACGGAAAGAAGATGATGGCGATTCGCGATGTCGCCTTCCGGTCGCGTCTCATCGCCGAGGCCGAGAACATCAAAACAGGCATCGACCTCGACCGGCTGTTCATCGTGAGTCAGGGTGGCAACGCTCGCTACGACCTCGATCCGTCCACTTCGCTGGGCGCCGAGGCGCGCCGCCGCGGCATCAGCGCTGCCGCCGCGTACATCGAGCTGCTGCTCGAGAGCAACGGCACCGTGGTGTGCAGCTACCCGTTCTTGAACCAACGGCTCGAAGCGGTGGAGGAGATGCTCGACGACCCGCTGGTCACCCTCGGCCTCGCCGACGCAGGCGCCCATGTGGGCCAGATCCTCGATGCGAGCCAGCCAACGTTCTTCCTCAGCTACTGGATCCGAGAGCGTCAACGGTGGAGCGTGGAGGAGGGCATCCGTCGGCTCACGAGCGATACCGCCGACCTCTTCGGCATCGTCGACCGGGGTCGGCTGCTGCCGGGATCGTTCGCCGATGTGAACGTGATCGACTTCGATGGGTTGCAGCTCCCGGCGCCAACCTACGCCTACGACTTCCCCCACGGGGCCGGACGCTACGTGCAGGGCGCCGAAGGCTACGACTACACCCTCGTCAACGGGCAGGTGTTCATGGACCACGGCGATCACACGGGCGCGTTCGCCGGCACGGTCTTGAAGAACTCGGCGGTCTGACAGAATCTCGCCATGACCGCCGTCCTCGTCCATGGCAACCCCGAAACCCCAGTCGTGTGGGAACCGCTCGTCGCAGCACTCGATCGCACCGACGTGGTGTGCCCGCAGCTCCCCGGTTTCGGCTGCGCCGCGCCGGCCGGGTTCGGCGCCACGAAGGAGGAGTACGTCTCGTGGCTGACCGGCGAGCTGGAGGCGATCGTGGCCGCCGATGGACCTGTCGATCTGGTCGGTCACGACTGGGGCGGCGGCATCGGGATGCGCGTCGTTGCCACCCGCCCCGATCTGGTGCGGAGCTGGGCCTGCGACGTGCTCGGCCTGTTCCACCCCGACTACGTGTGGCACGACTTCGCCCAGCTCTGGCAGACGCCCGGCGCCGGCGAGGAGTATTTCGCCAGCACCTTGGCCACTCCGGTGGAAGACCGGATCGCGCTGTACGAGAGCATCGGCATCCCCCGTGCCACCGGCAGCCGGCTCGTTGCCGTTGCCGACGAGGAGATGAGCCGCTGCGTGCTCGCCCTGTACCGGTCTGCAGCGCAGCCGGCGATGGCCGAGTGGGGTGCCGAGCTCGGGCCTGCGGCGACCCGCCCTGGCCTGAGCATCGTGGCGCCGGACGATCCTTTCGTCGGCAATCACGACCTCGTTGCCGAGGTGGCGACCTCGCTCGGCGCGCAGGTTCACGCGATGGTCGGTCAAGGCCACTGGTGGATGCTCGGCGATCCGGTGGCCGGCGCCGCTGCGCTCACCGACTTCTGGGCGTCGCTGTGACCGAACCGCTTTCGTTCGTGTGCCCGCGGTGCGCGGCACAGGTCGACGAGCAGTTCTACGGGCCATGCGGATCATGCCGCGCCGATCTGCGGGCGAAGTTCCTCGGTGTGGGTCGAGTTGTGGAACTGGCGGAGTACGTGCCGAAGATGAACGTCACGCCGAACGCGGTCGCACTCAAGGACGACTGAGCTTCGTTTCCTTCCGGAACTACTCCTCGGTCGACGGTGCCCCGGCTTTGTGGGCGTCGGCCAGACCGGCTCCGGGCCGGAAGGTGGTGTCGCTCTCGCCGGCCTCCCGGGCCTTGGCGATGTTGGCCATCGTGGTCGCCATGGCCTGTGCCGCACCCTGGTGGCCCATGATCTTGCTCATCACCGCTGCTGAGGCGCCGGCCATCAGTTCGCCCCGGTTGGCGCTGACGTAGTCGGCTGAGGCCTGCAGCGGCTTGACGTAGCCGTTGAGTGCAGGGATCACGTAGCGGGCCATCATCTCCCACGATCGCATCGAGTTCTCCTTGTTGGCCCAGTCATGGGCGAACCCGAGCACCACCCCGAACCCACCGGTGAGGTCCTGGAGGTTCCGGATCGCGGCGACGAGATCGTCGGGGGTGCCGATCACAGCGGCGCCGCCCCCACTGGCCCCACCTTCGGCGACCTGTTCGAGCAGCGCCCACGGGTCGTCCACCCGCACTGCACCCGGGCGGCCGAGCACATGCACGTTGTACTCGTTGTGCCAGCGCTGCAGGCCGTGCACCGCCTCGCGCCGGGCCTGCTCCTTGGTCTCGGCGAGATGCCAGCTCATCAGCACTCGCCAGTCACGGCGATCGACCACCTGCCCGTGCGCGGCGGCGGCCTCCTCGGCGAAACCCCACTGCGTGGGCAGGGCGACGATTCCCTCGGTGGAGGTGGAGGCGATCGACAGCGCGCCGATGCCGTACTTGCCGGCGAGTTGCATGCCGGAAGGAGAGATGCTCGATGCCACGGTCATCGGCATCTGCTCCTGCAGCGGCAGCATCTGGAGTGCGGCGTCGTTGAGCGTGAACCACTCGCTTTCGTAGGAGAACCGGTCGCCGCCGGCGAGCAGCCGCCGGATCACGCCGAGTGCTTCGTCCTGGCGATCGCGCAGCACC
>VFMC01000160.1 GCA_006515795.1 Acidimicrobiaceae bacterium
GCAGGCGCGAGCGCCTCGATGGGAGCAGCCCGTCGACTGTGATCCCATAGGTGGCGGCGAGCGCGGTGACCGTGTCGAGGTCGAGCGGCAACAGCCCGGCCTCGGCGTCACGTAGGTCGCGCCTGCGGAAGCGGCCCCGGCTGCGCCGGACGAGCAGCGCCACCGGGCGGCGGCCGCGCGCCGATCTGAGCTGTGCCGCCATCGCCCGCACGAACTGGGGGCTCGTCGTCTCGATGTGGGTGCCGCCGATCACTGGAGTTGTATCGGCACCAGGGCGGCCCCGGTGAAGGGCTGGTTGCAATCCCTCGGGGAGGATCTCACAGGGGGTCTTCGGCGCGGCTACTGTCACACCGACTCACAGGGGGGTGTAGCGAGTGTCTCTGCTCGAAGTCCAAGAAGTCTCGGTCAGGTTCGGCGGCATCGTTGCGCTCGACGGCTTGACCTTCGACATCGAAGCCGGTCAGATCTGCGGCCTGATCGGACCGAATGGTGCCGGCAAGACCACCATGTTCAACGTGGTGAGCCGCATCTACCAGCCAACGACCGGCGCGGTGCGCTTCGACGGGGTCGATCTCGTCGCCCAGGCGCCGCATCGCATCGCTGCGCTCGGTGTGGCCCGCACGTTTCAGAACCTGGCCTTGTTTCCGAGCATGACGCTGCTCGAGAACGTGATGGTCGGCGCCCACTGCACTGGCAGGGTCGGCTTCACCAGGGCGATCCTGCGGCTCGGCGCGGGACGCGAGAATCGACGAACCCGCGACGAGGCCGGTGCGCTGCTGGAACGTCTCGGGCTGGCGTCGCTCGCCCACCACCCGGCGGCGGCGCTGCCTTTCGGCACCTTGAAGCGCCTAGAGATCGCTCGCGCCTTGGCCGCCCGTCCGAAGTTCCTGCTGATGGACGAGCCCGCGTCGGGGCTCACCCACGGCGAGGTCGACGAGCTGGCCGAGACCATCACGGCCTTGCGCGACGAGTTCTCCGTCACGATCCTGCTCGTCGAACACCACATGGCGATGGTGATGGGCATCTCCGACAAGGTCGTGGCAATGGAGTTCGGACGCAAGATCGCCGAGGGCACACCCGATGAGGTTCGCAACGACCCCAAGGTGATCGAGGCGTACCTGGGGAGCGCGGCATGAGCGACCTGCTGCTCGAGGTCCATGGCCTCCACGCCGGATACGGCCCGATCGAGGTGCTGCACGGACTCGACCTGAGCGTCGAGCGCGGCGGTTTCGCGGTGATCCTCGGCGCCAACGGGGCAGGCAAGACCACCACGATGCGGGCGCTGTCGGGCATGCTCGCCCGGCGCGGCGAGGTGAGCTTCGACGGTCACGACATCAGCAAGTCGTCGCCCGAGGCGATCGTTCGGCTCGGCATCGCTCAGGTGCCGCAGGGGCGGGGCACGTTCCCCGAGCTATCGGTCGAGGACAACCTCCGCGCCGGTGCCTACATCCGAACCGACGGCGACGCGATCGGCGACGATGTCGAGCGGTGGTTCACCAACTTCCCCCGCCTCCGCGAACGGAGCTCGCAGCGGGCCGGCACCCTCTCCGGCGGTGAGCAGCAGATGCTGGCGATCGCCCGTGCATTGATGAGTCGCCCGAAGCTGCTGCTGTGCGACGAACCGAGCCTCGGTCTTTCTCCGCTCATCACGCAGGCCTCTCGATCCTGCTCGTCGAGCAGAACGCCAACCTCGCCGTCAAGATCGCCTCGCAGGTGTACCTCCTCGAAACGGGTGCCATCGTCGGCGCCGGCACCGCCGAGGAGATATCTCGAGACGACAGCATCCGCCGCGCCTACCTGGGGTACTGATCGATGGAACGTTTGCTTCAAATCATCTTCAACGGGCTGTCCCAAGGGTCGGTCTACTCGCTGATCGCGCTCGGGTTGGTGGTGGTGTACCGGGGAACCGGACACCTCAACTTCGCTCAGGGCGAGATGGCGCTCACCGGCGCCTACCTCACGTGGCAGTTCGATCAGTGGGGCATCCCCCTGCTCATCGCCGCACTGCTGGCCATGGTGTGTGGCTTCGCGCTCGGCGCGGCGACGGAGTTCTTCCTGGTCAGACCGCTCGGCAAGAAGTCGCCGTTTGCGGTGTTCGTGGCCACGATCGCATTGTTCCTCGGTCTGAACTCGCTCGACGGCGCCATCTGGGGCGGTGAGGCCAAGCCCTACCCGAACTTCTTCCCGAACGACGATGACGACTTCATCCGAATACTCGGCGCCGAGTGGCGTTACGAACGCCTCGGCGTGTTCGTGGTGATGTTGGTGCTCACCGGGCTGTTCTTCCTGTTGTTCAAGAAGACCAAGCTCGGGCTGGCGATGCGGGCGGTCGCCAGCAACTCCGAGTCGGCCAAGTTGGTCGGCATCCCGACGAACCTCGTGCTGATGACGAGTTGGGGCTTGGCGGCGGCGGTCGGCGCGCTCGGCGGCTCACTCATCGCCAGCGTCAACACGAACGTCAACCAGTTGACGATGATCGTCGTGTTCATCGCCGCCTCGGCGGCGGCCACGCTCGGTGGCTTCGACAGCCCCGGTGGCGCGGTGCTCTCGGGCTTGTTCATCGGCGTGCTCGAGACCGGCGCAGCCGACTACTTCCCTGACTGGATCGGTCAGGACCTGAAGATATTGCCGGCCTTCGTCGTCATCATGGCCGTGCTGCTCTTCCGGCCGGCAGGGTTGTGGGGTTCCTCACGAGTGGAACGGGTGTAGATCGAGATGATCAAGGTCAACGAAAACAGTCCGGCACACTGGGCGATCCGTGGACTTGGCGGCGCATTGCTGATCGCCGTGATCTTGTGGGTGCCCACGATGGACTTCGCCGGTATCGGCCAGGTCAACGACGCGCTGCTCATCGCGCTCGCGGCGATGTCACTCAACCTCGTCCTCGGGTACACCGGGCAGATCTCGATCGGCCACTCGGCGTTCTTCGGCATCGGCGCCTACGCGACGGCGATCCTCGTCAAGAAGTACGAGTGGAGCCCCGGGTGGACGTTCTTCGTCGGCGCCATCGTCGCCTTCGTCATCGGCACCATCGTGGCTTTGCCGGCGCTGCGGATCAAGGGCATCTACCTTGCCCTCGTCACGTTGGCGATCGCGTTCATGTTCCCCAAGTTCGTCGGCTGGGAGAAGCTCGAGTGGCTCACGAAGGGGCAGAGCGGCTACGACTCGGTTCGCTACAAGGACCTGCCCGACTGGCCGCTCGTCGGGCCGTTCCCGAAGGGCCAGCAAGGCCGCGCCGAGTTCCAGTTCTGGTTGTCGATCCTGGTGGTGGCGATCAGCTACCTCGTGATCAGGGGGGTGGTGCGCAGCCGCGTCGGGCGCTCGCTCATCGCCGTGCGCGACAACGAGACGGCGGCCGCGGTGATGGGCGTGCATCTGGCCCAGACCAAGACGCTGGTGTTCGGCGTTTCGGCCGCGATCTGTGCGCTCGCCGGCTCGTTGAGCGCGCTTCGTTCGGGTACGGTCACCCCGGAGTCGCCGAACATCCAGGTAGTCGGTTCGGTCGTCTTCCTCGTGGCGATGATCATCGGTGGATCGGCCACCCTGTGGGGCCCCATCGTCGGCGGGTTCTTCTACTTCTACCTCGAGCGCAACTTGGGTGACTGGAGCGAGAGCGGGCCACTCGAGTTCATCTTCGGATGGTCGAAGACGTCGCCGGCCACCATGATCTTCTCGATCTTGCTGATCGTGCTGATGTTCGTAGCGCCATTCGGTGTCGTTGGCCTTTTGAAGCGGTGGTCGCGTAAGGTCGTGCAGATCGTTCCGTCACCCGTCGTCGGGTCGGTCGACACGAAGGCTCCTGTGGCGCCCGCCACGGCGAGGTGAACAGCAACCACAAGGGGGAAATCGAATGATCAGGAGCACCCGCTCCCGCGCCGCGGCGATGCTTGCGGCCGGCGTACTTCTCGTCGCCGCATGCGGAGGCAGTGACGACAGTTCAACTACCGCGGCGCCAGGCGAGACGGAGGCCCCGAGCGACACCGATGCCCCCGACGAGACCGAGGCCCCCGACGAGACCGAGGCCCCTGGCGACACCGAGGCCCCTGGCGACACCGAGGCGCCGTCGTCGGAGGCCTGGACCGTCAACGTCGACGACTGCGCCGACCCCGACGCTGCCACTGCGCCCATCGAAGGGACCATCAAGATCGGCGCCGTGGTGCCCCTCACCGGTGGCCCGGCGGCCGCGTTTGCGCCCGTCGCCGAGGGCCTGCAGCTTTTCATCGATCATGCCAACGCCGAGGAGCTCGTTCCCGGCTACACGCTCAACAACGCCGCCGTCCGCGATCTGCTGAATGAGGAGTGCGTGCCGCAGCTCGCCGCCTTCACCGGCTCACCGCTGTGGGGTGACGTCGAGAACTATCCGTGGACGACGGGCCAGCTCGTGCCGTACACCACCGAGGCCCGCATCTACGCGAGGCAGATCCAAGAGCAGTTCCCCGACGGTGCCAAGGTCGCTCTGTTCTACGTGAACAACGAGTTCGGCAACATCTACTACGACGCCTTCAGTGATGTCGCCGACGAGTACGGGATCGAGATCATCGACGAGCAGAGCATCGAAGCCATCGATGCCAACCCGCCGACGGCCCAGATCGCGAGCATCGCCTCCGGCGCTCCCGACGCGATCATGGCGATCCCGCTCGGAGCCGGCTGTGGCACGTTCCTGAACGAGTTGGCCAACCAGAAGGCCCAGAACTCGGGTTGGGAGCCGGCCGTGTTCCTCACCAACACCTGCGCCTCGCGCCTGTTCCTGCAGATCCTGGCCGGCGATTCGGGCATCGGCACGTACACGTCGGCCAACGCCAAGGACCCCAGCGATCCGGCCAACGCCGACGATCCGGCGATGAAGGCCTACCTCGACGCATATGCGGCAGCCGGCCTGAAGAACGATCCGGCCACCACCAGCACCGGTTGGACCGCCGGCGAGGTGATCGTCGCGATCGTCAACAAGGCCATCGAGTCGGGCACGTTGTCTCGTCAATCGGTCATCGAAGCCGCGAGATCGCTCAAGTTCACGCCCTCTCTCGACCGTGAGGGTGTGGCGTACGAGATGAACGGAGCCGACGACGCGTATGCGTTCGAGTCGCTGCAGGTGTTGCAGTGGAACGGAACGACGTTCGACGAGATCGGCGACCTCGTCGCCGAGTTCGAGGGCACGACCGAGTACGAGGAGTGATCTCGGGCTGAACCGTCGATGGTCGGCTGGCTCGTCCGATATCTGATCAGTTGATTAGATTCGATCGGATGAGCCAGCGGACCACGCCGGTGCCCCGGCGTCTCGGTCGCCCCAAGGATGCGGCTTCCGCCGAGACGCATCAACGGTTGCTCGCCGAGGCACGCCGGGCGTTCGCCCGCGATGGTTTCGACGCCACCACCAATCGTGAGATCGCCGAGGCAGCGGGCATCACTGCGGGCGCCATCTATCACTACTACCCGTCGAAGGTGGAGCTGTACGGGGCTGTGTACGAAGAGGTCCAGGCCATCGTGTACGGCGAGTTCGAGAGGGCGATCGCTCCACATGCGAGTCTGATCGACCGCTTCGGCGCAACGCTCGACGTGTCGGTCACGATGAACCGTGACGATCCGTCGATCGCCGGATTCGTCATCGGTGTGGCCGGCGAAGCAGAGCGGCACCCCGAGCTGGTCGAACGGCTGGCCAAGGCGCGAAAGGTGAACACCCGGTTCATGCGTCGCCTGGCACGTGACGCCGCCGAACGCGGCGAGCTGGCCGCCGACATCTCACCGCGGGCGGTCGAAGACCTGCTCAACGCGATGCTCTCGGGTCTGGCCAGGTTCAGCAGTCAGACCGGCGATGCCGGGCGGCACGAGGATGCCGTCGAGGTGCTCAAACGAGCCCTCGCCGGCACCCTCATCCGCTGACCGTCACACCGTCACCGCCTTGTGGCCCGTGGCCGGACCGGACGCTGTCAGGGGGTCATGCAACCCATGAACAGTTGGATGAACTCCGCAGACGGTGCGCTGCCCTGAGCGGCCACCTCGGCGAGGTCCATGTCTTCGAGTGCTTCGCCGACGCAGTCGCGATCGACCTTCATTCCTGACGACTCCATCGCGGTGACCATCGCGTCGACCATCGCGTCGGAGATCTCGACCCCCTCGGGGATCGACAGGTCGGGCACCGTTGCGGCGTCCGGCCCGCTGGCGGTGTCGACGCACTTCACGAGGCCGAGCGTCGCAGCGTTGGTCTCGTCGCTCACGTCCGCGTCACCGTCGGGGCCGGCCGCCAGCAACTTGGCAACGTCTTCGTCGGAGATCTCGTTCAACACCTTGGCGGCACAGTCCTCGTCGATCTTCATGCCTTCGGCGGCGGCCTCTGTCAGCAGCAGGTCGAGCATCTGGCCGCGGGCAGCCGAGAGACTGCCGCCACCGCCGTCGTCACCGCATGCGGCGGCAACGAGCACCAGTGCTGTCAACGAGCCGATCATCACTTTGTTCACGGGGGACCGTCCTTTCAGGTGTCGACAGTTCAGCTGTCGACGTCGTGTCGTCCGATGTCATCATCGGCGACGCTTGCCGATTCCTTGAGAGTCTTGTTCACCGTGTGGCAGTTGCTCGTGCACCAGCCACCACAACAACGCGGTCAACGACAGGCCGTCGCCGACTCGCCCCGCGGCGATCTCGGAGCGCAGCCGGGGAACGTCGACCCATTCCACGCGTTCGCTCTCGCTCGGATCGATCGGATCGCCGACGTACGTGGCCCCATCGGCGACGAACAGGTGGAACGTGGCGTCGCTGGTGCCGTTGTGCGGGAAGTAGGAGGTGAGCAGGCGGATCGGGCCGGGCCTCCAGCCGGTCTCCTCGAATGCCTCGCGGGCTGCGGCCTCGATCGGGGTCTCGCCGGCATCGACTCGCCCGGCCGGAACCTCCCAGCCCCATGTGTCGGTGGTGAACCGGTGACGCCACAGCAGCAGCACGCCGCGCTCCTGGTCGGCGATGACGGTGCCGGATGCTTCGGCCGGAATGCGGATCACATGGTGTTCGAACCGCTCGCCGCCGGGGATCTCGACGTCGGCGAGTGCAAGCCGGATCCACGGGCTGTCGTAGATGACTCGTTCGCCGTGCACGGTCCACTTCATGGGCCGAGCGTAGGTGCACCGGCAGGCTCTCGCTGGCGGCCGGCCAACTCAGGAGGTCTGGTTGACGGTGACTTCGTCCTCCTTGGTGATCTCGGCCTCGAACGTGTACTCGGTGCCGTCGGGACCCTTGGCGCTGCAGTCGAAGGTGGTGCCGACCGCGGTGGAGGACGGGTCGTCGCAGGCGACGTCGGCGAGGTCCTCGTCGTACTGCTTCTTCCACTCGGTCGAGATGACCTTCTCGGCCGTCTGCTTGAAGTCGGTCGCATCGGTTGAGCAGGCGGCCAGAAGCGCGCTTCCAGCGAGGATGGCTGCGATCAGCGCTCTCTTCATGATTGGTTCCTCCAGAACTGAGTCGACGTGGACCGTATCAGACCATCTCGGTTGGTCTGGGTGACAGTGCGCTGCCCCGGCCCGGGCGCAAGGAGTCGGCTGCCATGATCGCGAGACCGGCCCACACGAGACCGAAACCGATCAGCCGTTCGGGCGGCAGGTCTTCGCCGTATGCCACCCACCCGAGCAAGAAGTTGATCGTTGGCACGAGGTACTGCATCGGCCCGAGCACGGTGAGCGGCACTCGTGGTGCCGCCGCGGCGAAGAGCATCAACGGAACGACAGTGGCCACACCGGTGAGTGCCACCAGCACCCAGTCGCCCGCGTCTGCGGTGGCGGAGATGCTGTTCGCCCGTCCGGCGAGCGCGGTGGCCGCGACGATCGCCGGGGCGAGCACGACGAACGACTCCGCCGACATGCTCTCCAGCGGTGTGAGCGGCACCTGCTTCTTCAGCCACCCGTAAACGCTCCAGGTGCCGGCCAGCAGCAAGGCGATCCACGGCACCGTGCCATACGACACGGTGAGCACCAGCACCGCGCCGAAGGCGAGGGTGATCGCGATCGTCTGGGCGCGACGGAGTCGTTCGTGGAAGACGAGCACGCCGATGGCGATCGTGCCGAGCGGCGCCATGAAGTAGCCGAGCGCGGTCTCGATGACCCGCCCGTTCACCACCGCCCACACGTATGTCGTCCAGTTGACGGTGAGCAGCGCGGCCGACAGCATGACCCGCCCGAGCAGACCGCGGTCGCGCAAGATGGGTCGGAGGTGCTCCCAGCGATGCGTGAGCGTGAGCACGAACGCCATCAGCGCCGCCGCGCCGATGATCCGCCACGCGACCAGCTCGAACGCATCGAAGTGGCGGAACAGCTTCCAGTACGCCGTGAGCGCACCCCAGACGAGGTAGGCGCTGAGGCCGGCTACGACTCCGCGGCGCCGTTCGTGGGCGTCGAAGGCAGGCTCCACGCCGGCGCTCAGTGCTGCTTCCACCGGTTGAAGTAGGTGACCTTCTCGGCGGGCAGTCGGGCGCCTGGCTTGAAGTCGTCGCCGGTGTAGAAGGCGACCGGGGTGAGGGCTACCTGGGCCACGTTCTCCGGGATGCCGAGCAGCTGTGCAGCCTCTTGCTCGAAGCCGAGGTGCAACGTGGTCCACGCCGTTCCCAGCCCTCGGCTGCGGGCCGCCAACATGAAGTTCCACACCGCTGGCAGGATGCTGCCGTAGAGGCCGGCGAGGTTGCCCTGGGCCATGTTCGGATCGGGTCGCCCGATCTGGCAAGGGATCACGAGCGCGGGCACGTCGTGCAACACGCTCGCCAGGTGATCGCTCGACTGCATGATGGCCTGCACGTCGGTGCGGCCCGACTGGGCCACGGCATCACGCTGGGCTTGCATGTACGGCGCGTACGAGCGCCGATACAGATCGGCGATGCCGGCCTTCAGGTCGGGGTCGTCGACCACCAGCCATCGCCACATCTGCACGTTGCCGCCGGCCGGCGCCTGCGTGGCGATCCGGATGCAGTCGACGATGAGGTCGCGGGACACGGGACGGGTGAGGTCGAGGCGCTTGCGGACGGCGCGGGTGGTGGTGAGCAGGTGGTCGGTCTGTCCGAGATCGAAGGAAACGGCCATGGTGCGTAGAGTACGGAGATTCCCCCGTCTCTCATGGATCAGAGGTACGTCGGTGACTTCACCCCGTGAACTGTGGCAGGAGGCGTTCGACGCCGCGACTGCTCGTGAGGCCGACTTCTCCA
>VFMC01000161.1 GCA_006515795.1 Acidimicrobiaceae bacterium
CAAAGCCACCGATCAAAACCCCCGAGCCAGCGAAAACTCCCTCCGGTCGATGACGCTAGAGTGCCGCCCGATGACGAAGCGGGTCGTGGGGACCATCAACCATCCAGTCAGCCGGCGACGAGCCGTGAGGGTTCTCCTCGGCCTGTTCGTGGCGCTCGGCGCGATGCTGGCGACGCCGGGGGTTTCTGCTGCTGAAGACCTGTCGATCCAGGTGCAGGTGAAGGATCAGCGACGTGATGCCAGCGGCAAGACCGACAACCAACCGGTGGCCGGCGTGTTGGTCACGGTGTTCGACGCCGCAGGGGTCGAGATCGCTTCGATGGTCACCAACGAAAAGGGCATCGCCCTGATCGTGGTCCCCGAGAAGGCCGATTACCTCGTGCGCATCGACGAGACCACCTTGCCCGAGGGGTTGGCGCTGTCGGCGGAAACCCCCGCCGAGCAGCCGGTCACCACCGACAGCTTCGTCACGTCCAAACGCATAGTCAACTTCTTCACCGGCGAGAGCCAGAGCGAGGAGCTGTCCAACACCGAGCGGATCGCGCAGCGGTTCGCCGACGGCATCCGTCTCGGGCTGATCATCGCGATGTGCTCGGTCGGCCTCTCGCTGATCTTCGGCACCACCGGGCTGACCAACTTCGCCCACGGTGAGATGGTCACCTTCGGCGCGATGGTCGCCTACTTCTTCAACGACCGCGGCATCCACATCCTGCTTGCCGCCCCGATCGCGATCGCCGCCGGTGGTCTGTTCGGGTACTCGGCCGACCGGTTCGGCTTCGCCAAGTTCCGAGCGCGTGGCATCGGGCTGATCTCGCAGATGGTGATCACCCTCGGCATGTCGATCGCCCTCAAGAACATGTTCCTGTGGCGCTTCGGTGGCCGCGACAAACCGTTCCTCGACTACACCAACCAGGTCGGTTCGAAGATCGGCCCGATCACCATCACCCAGCGCGACCTGATCGTGACCATCCTTGCCGTCATCGTGTTGGTCTCGGTTGCCCTCGTCCTCCAGTACACCCGTCTCGGTAAGGCGACCCGTGCGGTGAGCGACAACATCGACCTGGCATCGTCGACCGGAATCGACAGCGCCAAGGTCATCCGCTACATCTGGATCGTCGGTGGTGCGCTGACGGCGATGGGCGGTGTGTTCCGCGGTCTCGACGAGCAGGTCTCGTGGGACATGGGCACGTCGCTGCTGTTCCTCATGTTCGCCGGAATCACGCTCGGCGGCCTGGGCAGTGCCTACGGCGCCCTCGTCGGCGGGTTCGTCGTCGGGGTGCTCGTCGAGACCTCTACGCTCGTCGGTGTACCGACGGAGCTGAAGCGGTCGCCCGCGTTGTTGATCTTGATCCTCATCCTCCTCGTCCGGCCGCAGGGCATCCTCGGACGAGCTCAACGAGTCGGCTAAGGGGGGCGCGATGGACATCGGAGCAGTTCTCGAGAACGCGATTCTGCAGTTCGTCGGTTTCAACGCGTGCTACTACGCAATCGCCGCGATCGGCCTCAACGTGCAGTTCGGCTACGCCGGGCTGGTCAACTTCGGGCAGGCCGGGTTCATGGCCGCCGGCGCTTACGGTGTCGGCCAGACGGTGTCGATCTTCGGCATCTCGGTCTGGTGGGGCATCGCCATCGGCATCGGGTACTCGGTCTTCCTCGGCCTGTTGATGGGCGCCCCCACCCTGCGGCTGCGCGCCGACTACCTCGCGATCGTCACCATCGCGTCGGCCGAGATAGTGCGCCTCGTCGTGAGGTCGGTGAAGTTCCGCGACCAGTTCGGGGGCACGGACGGGCTGAAGAACTTCGCCCAGAAGTTCCAGCAGGTCGGAATCGATCTCGGGTTGCAGCCGGCCAAGGACTACGGCTTCTGGATCTTCCAGTTCAGCGGTCGCACCCTCTGGAACCTGATCGTCGGCTGGAGCTTCGTCGCGATCTTCGGGGTGATCGTGTGGTCGCTGATGAAGAGCCCCTGGGGGCGGGTGCTGAAGGCCATCCGCGAAGACGAGGACGCCGTGCGCAGCCTCGGCAAGAACGTCTACAGCTACAAGATGCAGGCCCTCGTCCTCGGTGGCGTCATCGGCTCGTTCGCCGGGATGATGCTCGCCCTCGGCAATGCCAACGTGCAGCCCGACAACTTCAGCCGCGACCTCACCTTCTTCGTGCTGACCGGGCTGGTGCTCGGCGGGGTCGCCAAGGTCACGGGCTCGATCATCGGCCCGATGCTGTTCTGGGGCGTCTACGCGTTCCTCGACGGCCTGCTGCGTGAGCTCGTCGACAAGCCAGTGCGCATCGGAGACTTCACCCTGCTCCAGTCGACCGACATCGGCGTCGTGGTGTTCATGGTGATGGGGGCCCTGATGGTGCTGCTGATGGTCTACCGCCCGCAAGGGTTGTTCGGGAATCGCAAGGAGATGGCTTTTGAAGGACGCTGAACCCCCTCCGACAGCCGAGCAGCGGGAGCTCACCGAGCCGGCGCGGCGCGCCCGCGCCGCCCTCGCCGATGTCGCGCCGGTGCCCGGGGCGGCCAAGCCCGACCCGATCCTGGCCGCGGTCGAGATCCGTCGCAACTTCGGTGGAATCGTCGCGGTCGACGTGGCTCGCGTAGAGGTGCAGCGCGGTTCGATCACCGCCCTGATCGGCCCCAACGGCGCCGGCAAGACCACCTTCTTCAACCTGATCACCGGGTTCGACAAGCCGAGCACCGGTACCTGGACGTTCGATGGGGCTCCAATGGGCGGCCTGGCCCCACACCGCATGGCGGCTCGCGGCATGGTCCGCACTTTTCAGCTCACCAAGAGCCTCACCAAGTTGCCCGTCATCGAGAACATGAAGCTCGGTGCCACCGGCCAGAAGGGCGAGAAGTGGTGGAACGGGCTGTTCCCGGCGCGTTGGAAGGCGCAGGAAGCCGAGATCGAAGCGCGCGCCGACGACCTGCTGCGACGTTTCAAGCTCGATCACATGCGTGACGAGTACGCCGGCGCGCTGTCCGGCGGTCAACGCAAGTTGCTCGAGATGGCGCGAGCACTGATGACCGACCCAACTCTGGTGATGCTCGACGAGCCGATGGCGGGGGTGAACCCGGCGCTAAAGCAGAGCCTGAACCAGCACGTGCGTGGCCTTCGCGACGACGGCATGACCGTGCTCTTCGTCGAACACGACATGGACATGGTGCACGACATCTCCGACTGGGTCATCGTCATGGCCGAAGGCCAGGTGATCGCCGAGGGCACGCCCGATGACATCTCGTCGAACACCGCCGTGATCGACGCCTACCTTGGTGCTCACCAGGGCCGCAGCCTGCTGGAGGACGAGGTATGAACGACCAGCAGGTCGTGCTTGCGGCGACCGAGCTCGTCGCCGGGTACGTGCCCGAGGTGAACATCCTCGACGGCTGCAACCTGACGGTGCTCGCCGGCGAGTTCGTGGGCATCATCGGGCCCAACGGCGCCGGCAAGTCCACGTTGCTGAAGGCGATCCTCGGCCAGTGTTCAGTCCGGTCGGGCGCCGTGCACCTGGGCGAGAAGGACATCACCGGGCACAAGGCCCACGAGCTCGTCGCCCTCGGTGTCGGCTACGTGCCGCAGAATCGCAACGTCTTCCCCAGCCTCACGGTGCGCGAGAACCTCGAGATGGGCTGCTACCTCGCTCCAAAGCGCTTCCCCGAACGGTTCGACTACGTCACCACGTTGTTCCCGCGCCTCGGCCAACGTGCCGCACAGCGGGCCGGTGCGTTGTCGGGCGGCGAGCGTCAGATGGTGGCGATGGGGCGAGCGTTGATGATGGAGCCCACGGTGCTCCTGCTCGACGAACCGAGCGCAGGCCTATCGCCCGTGCTGCAGGACGAGGTGTTCGTCCGCTGCCGCACGATCAACACCGCGGGCGTGGCGATCCTCATGGTCGAGCAGAACGCGCGGCGTTGCCTGCAGGTCGTGCACCGCGCCTACGTTCTCGACCAGGGCCAGAACGCCTACACCGGCACCGGCCGCGAGCTGCTCGCCGATCCGAACGTGATCGAGCTGTACCTCGGCACGCTCGCCCGCTCGACCGGCGGCTGAAGCCCTCGAGGCAACTCGCGAGTACGGGTGCAGCCGCGACCGACGCGCCACGACGGACGCGAGAAGGGCCCCGGTTGCCCGGGGCCCTTCTCTGACTTGAGCTCCGTGGAGTCAGTCGATTGCTTGGCTCACTTGCCGGCGTCGAAGTTCTCGCCGAGGGCGTTGCCCATGTTGCCGTCGGTGCCGTAGTAGGCCTTCGCGGTCGGCCCGATGCCCTTCTCGACGGCGGTGCGCAAGATGCGCGAGCCCTCGTCGAACGAGATCAGGATGATCGCGTCGGGGTCGGCGGCGACGATCTCGTCGACCTCGGTGTCGAACGACTCTGCCGTCGGGTCGTATGCCTTCTGGCCGAGCACGGTCACACCGGATGCCTCGAGAACCGCGGCGACGACCTCGGCGATGCCGTTGCCGTACGAGTCGTCGAGGTTGAGGATGTACGCCGTGGCGTTGCCGTCTTCGAGCACCAGGTTGGCGACGATCGCACCCTGGAGGCCGTCCGGCGGAGCGTTGCGGAAGTACAGGCCCTTGTCGTCGTAGCTCGACAGTGCCGGGCTGGTGTTGGCCGGGCTGAACATCGTGACGCCTGCTGCGGAGATCTGATCGATCACCGTCAGGGTGACGCCGGACGAGGCAGCACCGACGATCGCATCGACGTTCTCGCCGAGGAGGCGAGTAGCGGTGACGGTTGCGGTGTCGGTCGAGGTGTCGCCGGAGTCACCCTGCGAGTACTCGACGTCGGCGCCGAGGACGCCGCCGGCGGCGTTGATCTCGGAGATCGCGAACTCGACGCCGGCGAACTCGGGGGCGCCGAGGAACGCCAGGCTGCCGGTCTCGGGGAGCAGCGAGCCGATCTTCAGCACGCCGTCACCCTCACGCTCGACGCCGACCGGAACGTGATCGACGATCGACGATTCAGGCGACTCGGCCTCGATGAGGATCTCGTCAGCGCTGAGGCGGAACTCGAGGATCGCGTACGAGCCCTTGAGCGGCTCGCCGTTGCCATTGAAGTCGTGCGGTCCTGAGATGCCGTCATAGTCGGGGTCGCCACCGGCTTCGATGATTGCGAGGCAATCGGCATAGGTGGTGCACTTCTCGCCGACGCCCGTGATCCCCACGATCTCGTTGGCGTGTGCCGAACCGTCGGTGCCGGCCTTCTGGACGGCGAGGGCGATCACGATGACTGCGTCGTAGGCCTCGGCGGCGTAGTTGAAGTCCTCGAGCGGGTCGTTGCCCTGGGCCTGCCAGAACTCATCGACTGCCGGGATCCAATCGGAGACGTCGGCGCCCTTCGGCGTCGTGCCCTTCATTCCGGCGAGCTCTCCGCCAGCGGGAGCCTCGGCGGTGGTGGCCGGAGCCTCTGCCGTTGTGGCCGGAGCCTCTGCCGTTGTGGCCGGGGCCGGCTCGGTAGCGGGCGTCGAGGTCTCGTCGTCGCCGCAGGCCGTTGCGACCAACGCAAGGCCGACGAGCAGTGCGCCAACGCGGCGCACACGGGATTTCTGCATATTGGTGTCTCCCCCTAGGAGTGAGCAGACGGGCGCCTGCTCGTGGCATTCAAGGCGGCCAGCCTAAGCCCAATCCTGCTGCGGTGCCAAGCATCTGGACAATTTCGTGGGCTCGTCGCAATGGTTGTCGCGGTCGTAGTCGCGGCCGTAGTTGCGGTCGTTGTCGGAATCGCCGTCTTGACGGATGGTTCGAGGAGGGGCAGTCTGTGCGGGCGCGGGTTTGTCCGGGGGGTGGACAAACCGCAACCGGGGTGCGCAGCGAGCGAAGGGTCATCGGGTCGAACATGGTTTGGTCAGGCAATGGGGCGGCGGCTACTTCATCGGCAGGGCTGCGCAGCGAGACGGTTCCACGGCTCGATGTCGCGCTCGGAGCTGGTCGCCCGCACCGGGCTGACCCGCAGCGCGATCGGCGCGCTCATCGGCGAACTGGCCCGAGTCGGCCTCGTGGTCGAACGGCGGGCCATCTCCGATGGCAGTCCAGGTCGGCCGTCGCCGGTCGCGTCGGTAGTGGCCGATCAGAACGTGGCCATCGCCGTAGAGGTGCTCGTCGACTGCGTGGGTGTTGCCGCGATCGGGCTCGGCGGCACGGTGCTGTACTCCACCCGTCTCGATCGGCCACGCGGACGCGTCTCGGTCGACGAGACCATCCACGACATCGTCGCCGGAGTGACGCAGGTGAAGGGGAAGCTGTCGCCGTCGTGTCGCATCCTCGGCGTCGGCGTGGGAGTCGTCGGTCTGGTCCGCAGGCCCGACAACTCCGTTCCCATCGCTCCCAACCTGGGATGGCACGACGTGGCCTTCGGCGATCAGCTACGCCTCGCGCTCGGCGGGACCGATGTGGTCGCGCTCGCCAACGATGCCGACGTCGCCGCGCTCGCCGAGGTGCGCCGCGGTGCAGCCGTCGGCGTCGACGACGTGGTGTGCATCTGGGGCGAGGTCGGCGTTGGTGGTGGTCTGGTGAGCCGCGGCGAGATGATCACCGGTGCCGCCGGCTTTGCCGGCGAGGTGGGTCACATGCCCGTCAACCCGGACGGTCGGCTCTGCCAGTGCGGGTCGATCGGGTGCTGGGAGACAGAGATCGGCGAAGGTGCGTTGTTGCGCCTCACCGGTCGTCCGAACCCGTCGATGGTCGTGCTCGGCGGGCTGTTCGGCAGGGCGCACCCGTTCATCGCCGGCCAACTGAACGACGAGATCGCCCGCCGGGCACTTCACTCTTCGATGGCGAACCTGCGGGTGGTGCCCTCACGGCTGGGCATGGATGCAGTTCTGATGGGTGCGGCCGAGTTGGCCTTCGAGGCCGTGCTCTCCGACCCGCTGGCGACGTTGCGTGAGGTCGAGGCGCGCCGGACCGGCTGAGCGGACCGGTCGGTGGGTTGACAAGTGGGGATCATTTGTTGCAGACTTCTACAAACATCGGTCCGGGGGGATTCCAGGGACACGTCGTCCGCAGCAGCGGTAGGTGTACCGGGGGCCTTCACGTGCGATGAGCGGCTGTCCGATCATTGGGATCGGCACGCACCTGAAGGGGGAATTCTTGTGATGAAGAAGCGGTTCAGGAGCGGCCTAGTGCTGCTCGGAGCGCTCTCGCTCGTCGCCGCAGCGTGTGGCGATGACGAGGGCGGCAGCTCAGACACCACCGCCACCACGGCAGCGCCCGGCACCACCGCCGGCGAGTCGGCTGGTGGCAAGGTCGGGTTCATTTTGCCTGACTCTGCGTCGTCGGCTCGTCCGTTGATCGAGGCTGCGTGTGCCGAGGCTGGGATCGAGTGTGTGATCCAGAATGCTGAGGGTGACAAGGACAACATGGCCACGATCGCCGATCAGATGATCGCTGATGGTGTGAAGGTGTTGGCGATCGTGAACCTGGACTCTGATTCGGGTGCGGCGATCCAGGAGAAGGCGGCTGCGGCCGGTGTGAAGAACATCGACTACGACCGTTTGACGCTTGGTGGTTTTGCCGATGCGTATGTGTCGTTCGACAACGTGGCCGTGGGCACTGCCCAGGGTGAGGGCATCATCGAGTGTCTTGGTGGTGCTGGGAACGTGGAGGGCAAGAAGATCATTCAGCTCCACGGTTCGCCGACCGACAACAACGCGACGTTGTTCAAGCAGGGTTACCAGGCGGCGATCGAGGGCAGTGGCCTCGAGACCGTTGGTGAGCAGGCTGTTCCGGACTGGGACAACGCCGAGGGTGGTGTCATCTTCGAGCAGTTGTTGACTGCTGCCGGTGGTGAGATCGACGGTGTGTTGGTTGCCAATGACGGTTTGTCGTTGGCTGCTCAGGCCGTGTTGGCTGATGCTGGTCTGACGGTTCCGACCACGGGTCAGGATGCGACGGTTGAGGGCCTGCGGGCGATTCTCGCCGGTACTCAGTGCATGACCGTGTACAAGCCGGTGGTCGAAGAGGCCAACGGTGCGGTTGCTGCTGCTGTTGCGTTGTTGAACGGTGACGAGGTCCCCGCGAACACGACGATCAACAACGAGAAGGCCGACATCCCGTACGTGCAGGCTCAGGTCCAGCCGATCTACTTCGATTCGGTGAAGATCCCGGTTGCCGACGGTTTCGTCGATGCTGCCGAGGTCTGCAAGGGCCTCGAAGACAAGTGCGCCGAAGCAGGCATCGGCCCCCGAGCTGTCGGGGGCGACCACTGTCGTCCGGTGCTCCTGTCGTCCAGTGCTAGACATTGCGCAGGGTTGGGCCGGGACCTGCGCCTCGCAACGCTCCGGCCCCTTGTCATAGCGGTTTGTCCGAGGGGGCGTTTCCGATGGGGGATGATGCAGGGTGACGGTTGACGCGCCAATTCTCGAAGCGCTCGGTGTCAACAAGACGTTCGGGCCGGTGCACGTGTTGCACGACGTCGATTTCCGGGTGTACCCGGGCACCGTGACGGCCTTGATCGGCGACAACGGCGCCGGCAAGACCACGCTGATCAAGTGCATCACGGGCATCTATCCGGCCGACTCCGGCGAGTTCCGGTTCGACGGTCGACAGGTGAAGATCCACGGTCCACGCGACGCCTCCGCGCTGGGGGTGGAGGTGGTGTACCAGGACCTCGCCCTGTGCGAGAACCTCGACATCGTCCAGAACCTCTTCCTCGGTCGCGAACGGATCAAGCGCGGGCTCCTCGACGAGGGCTCGATGGAGCAGGCCACCCGCGAGACGTTGGCCAGCCTGTCGGTGCGCACGGTGAAGAGCGTTCGCCAGGCCGTGGCCTCGTTGTCGGGCGGTCAGCGCCAGACCGTGGCCATCGCCAAGGCGGTGCTGTGGAACTCCAAGGTGGTGCTGCTCGACGAGCCCACCGCCGCCCTAGGCGTTGCCCAGACCAAGCAGGTGCTCGATCTGGTGCGCCGCCTCGCCGATTCCGGTCTCGGCGTCGTGCTGATCAGCCACAACATGAACGACGTGATCCAGGTGTCAGACCGGGTCTGCGCGATGTACCTCGGCCGAGTCGCCGCCGACGTCCCGGTCACACCGGCGACGCGGCGCGAGTTCCTGGTCGAGCTGATCACCGCAGGTCGCTCCGGAGAGGTCGGCATCCAGGGCAACGAGGTCACCCTGTGAGCGCCGAACCGAACCCCGGCGAGGCTCTCAGCGACTTCGCTCTCGATAGCAGTCGCCAAGGTCTCGGCAGCATGCTGCGCGACTTCCGCACGCGGATGAAGACCGGCGACCTCGGATCGCTGCCGGCGATCCTGGCGATCGTGGTGCTGGTGGCGGTGTTCGGCATCGCCCGCCCGGACAGCTTCCTGTCGGCGCTCAACCTCGCCAACTTCCTCGAGCAGGCTGCGGCGGTGATCGTGATCGCGATGGCGGTCACGTTCGTGCTCCTGCTGGGTGAGATCGACCTCGCCGCCGGATACACGGCCGGCGTCGCCGCGGCCGTGCTGGCACTGCGGTTGCAGGACGATTGGCCGCTGCTGCTGTGCGTTGCGTTGTCTGCCGCCGTGGCGATCGCCCTCGGCCTGTGGACCGGCACGTTGGTGGCCAAGCTCGGCATCCCCTCGTTCGTGGTCACGCTCGCCAACTTCTTGATCTTCCAGGGCATCTTGCAGTTGCTGGTGAAAGAGGGTGGCAGCGTCCGGATCGAGAACGGCATCGTCAAAGACATCGTCGGCGGGGCCCTTAGCCCAACCCTGAGCTGGGTGGTGGCGATCGCCGGGGTGGGGCTCTACTCGGTGTCGCAGTTGAGCCGTCGGCGCCGATCGGACGGCACGATCCTGGTGTCGCTCGTCGCCGCCCGGATCGTCGGCGTCACGGTGCTGGTGGTGATCGGTGTGGTGGTGCTCAACAAGAACCGCGCCTTCGCCACGGCCGACAACGAGATCCGCGGCATGCCATACGTCGTGCCGCTCGTCCTGATCCTCATGCTGCTGCTCAGCTTCGTGCTCAACCGCACGCGATACGGCCGGCACCTGATGGCGGTCGGTGGCAACTCCGAGGCGGCCCGTCGCGCCGGTATCAACGTGGTCCGCGTGCGCCTGTCGGCGTTCGCGGTCTGCGGCCTGCTCGCCGGCATCGGTGGCGCGTTCCTCGCATCGCGCGTCAACTCGGTCGACCCGAACACCGGCGGCAACGACACCCTGCTTCTCGCCGTCGGCGCCGCAGTGGTAGGCGGCACCTCGCTGTTCGGTGGCCAGGGCCGGATGATCAACGCCGTCCTCGGTGGGCTCGTGCTCGCGCTCATCCCGAACGGGCTCGGTCTCGTCGCCAAGTCTTCGCCGTTCGGCGTCGAGATCGACTTCGGCAGCTCCGGCGTGAAGTTCATCTGCGCCGGCCTCGCCCTGCTCCTCGCCGCCTCCGTCGACGCGATCAGCCGCAAACGAACATCGTGACCCCCTTCCGGCTCTGCACCGCTCGGCGGTGCGAGCCCAGCCCCAAGGAGAACCCATGAGCGACTTCTTCGTCGACGTCCCCAGTCCGGTCGCGTTTGCCTCGGATTCGCCCGGTGACGGCCTCCAGTACCAGGTCTACGATCCCGATCGGGTGGTTGCCGGCAAGCGGATGGCCGAGCACCTGCGGATCGCGGTCTGCTACTGGCACAGCTTCAACTGGGCGGGCAGCGACGTGTTCGGCGCCGGCACCTTCGATCGTCCATGGCTGGCCGGCGGGGTCGACCCGATGGAAGCGGCCTTCGCCAAGCAGGACGCTGCCTTCGAGTTCTTCGCCAAGCTCGGTACGCCGTTCTTCTGCTTCCACGACGTCGACATGGCGCCGGAGGGAGCGACGCTCGCTGCCAGCAAGGCCAATCTCGACGTGCTCGTCGATCGTGCCGGAGAGAAGATGGATCAGACCGGAGTGAGGTTGCTGTGGGGCACGGCGAACCTGTTCTCGCACCCACGCTACGCCGCCGGCGCAGCCACCAACCCCGATCCCGATGTGTTCGCCCATGCGGCCGCTCAGGTCCGGCACATGCTCGAAGCCACGCAACGCCTCGGCGGTGAGAACTACGTGCTGTGGGGTGGACGCGAGGGGTACGAGACGTTGCTCAACACGCGCCTGCGCCGCGAGGCCGACCAGTTGGCCCGCTTCCTGACGATGGTCGCCGACCACAAGCGATCGATCGGCTTCAAGGGAACGTTGCTGCTCGAACCGAAGCCGCAGGAGCCGACCAAGCATCAGTACGACTACGACTGCGCGAGCGTGCACGGCTTCCTCGACCGCTACGACCTGATCGACGAGTACCGGGTGAACATCGAGGTCAACCACGCCACGCTGTCGGGCCACTCGTTCCACCACGAGGTCGCGTACGCGCTCGACAACGGCATCTTCGGCAGCGTCGACGCCAACCGTGGAGATTCCCAGAACGGGTGGGACACCGATCAGTTCCCGAACTCCGTCGACGAGCTGTCGATCGCGGTCTACGAGATCCTGCGCGCCGGGGGATTGACCACCGGTGGGTTCAACTTCGACACCAAGCTGCGCCGGCAGAGCCTCGCTCGTTCAGATCTCTTCCACGGGCACATCGGTGGCATCGACACCCTGGCCCGTTCGTTGCTCGTCGCCGAGCGACTGCTCGCCGATGGCACACTCGAGGCTGAGCGCGATCGCCGTTACGCCGGATGGAACACCGAGCAGGGTCGGCGGATCCTTCATGGCGACGTCGATCTGGCCACCCTCGCCGATGAAACCGTTGCGGCAGCGCTCGATCCTCGGCCGGTGTCGGGGCGACAGGAGTGGCTCGAGGGCCAGGTGAACCGCGTCATCTGGTCGACGCCGAGCTGACGCGGGGTCGAGCCATGAGCACCGCACGGCGTCTGGTGGCCGGCGTCGATTCGTCGACGCAGAGCACCAAGGTGGAGGTTCGCGACCTCGACAGCGGTGCGGTCGTGGCCAGGGCGAGCTCACCACACCCGCCCACCAC
>VFMC01000578.1 GCA_006515795.1 Acidimicrobiaceae bacterium
GTGCCCGCCGTGCCGGTCACGACCGCCGTGGTGCCCGCCTCAACGACTCCGGAACCGCCACCCGCCGGGTCCGCCGCGGCATCGAAACTGCCGGCCGCCCTGCCCGCCGCCGCGACCGCGGCGACTGGGGCCGCTTTGGTCCCGGCGCCCGCGGTCACCGCGAAACAGCTGTTTGCCAGCACGTCGGGGACACTGTCGGCCGGCCTCCGATACCGGTTGATTCAGCAGCGGTCCGATGGCAGCGAAGTGGATGTCGATACGGCCACTACGTTCCACTCGGGTGACAAGGTCAAGCTGTCGTTCGAGTCGAACATCGCTGGCTATCTGTATGTTGCTTCGCAGGGGTCGAGCGGTAATTGGACGGTGCTGTTTCCGAGTGCCCAAATCAACGGCGGCCGAAACCAGATCACGCCGCTGGAAGAGTACGACGTGCCGTCGGATGGCGGGTGGTTCCGGTTCGACGAGACGGTCGGAACCGAAACCTTGTTCGTGTTCCTGAGCCGCGAGCCCCTGAGCCAGCTTCCGGGATTCGCCCGGCCCGGGAAGGCCGAGACGGTGACGGCGTCGGTCGTTCAGGAGCTGCAGCAGAGTGTCCGGTCTCGCGACCTGGTGTTCGAGAAGGACAAGTCGAGCGGCGGCAAGCCGGGTATCAAACAAGCCACCTACGTGGTCAATCGCGCCGAAGTCGGCAAGGCGGTGACCACGACCATCTCGCTGATCCACCAATGATCAGGCTGCTCTTTGTCCTGCTCGCCTCGGTGACGCTCGGCGCCCAGCAGGCACCGCGCGACCTCATCCTGGTGCCGGCCAAGCCGGCGCCGGTTCGCGACGGCGTGCCCCGCGGCTACGCGCTGATCGTCGGTGTGGCGCAGTACCAGAACCTCGATGCCTCGAAGCAGTTGCAGTTCTCCGAGAGCGACGCCGACTCGATGTATCGCGTCCTGATCAACCACGAGGGCGGCGCGTTTCCCGCCGAGAACGTGCACTTCCTCAAGGGCGCCGATGCCACCCTGGCCAACGTGCGCCGCGAGCTCGAGGAATGGCTGCCGTCGGTGGCGCAGCCGGCCGATCGCGTGATCGTGTATTTTGCCGGCCATGGCTTTGTCCAGGACGGCAAGGGCTATCTTGCCCCGTGGGACGTCGACCCCAATCGGCTCGAGGCCACGGCGTATCCGATGTCGCGGCTCGGCGACGTGCTGG
>VFMC01000579.1 GCA_006515795.1 Acidimicrobiaceae bacterium
TTGCCGATGAGGTTCAGCGCACCGGTGACGGTAATGCCGGCCGTGCCGTCCTTGATGGTCGTGCCGTTCTGCAAGTCGATGCTGTGACGGATCGTCCAGGTCCTGCAGTAGGTCGAACCGCAGGAACCGGTCATCGCCGTTGCAGGCAGATCGTTCGCTCCGCTGCCGATCGGTTGGCGATCGATGGTAGCCACCGGCCCGTTCACCGGCATGTCGAAGGTCACCGTCACGTCCAGCGCGCCCTTGGCGACCTTGGCCGGAGCCTCGGTGTAGGTCAGCGCCGCCACCGTCGCCTTCAGGCTGCTCACGCTGAAGTTGGGGTTGGAGGGCGTCACGTCTGACGGCTCCATGTTGGTCCCCATCAGGTTGTAGGCGTTGGTGACGTTGATGGTGTAGTCGCCGACAGGCAAGGCCGGCGTGACGTCATAGGTGAAGATGCTCTGGTTGGCTTGCAGGTCGTCCTTCACATAGGTGAGACCCTTCCAGCCGTAACCCGCGACCGGCGTGTTGTTCTGGAGCAGCTCGAGCTGCGGCGCGACCGTCTGCGTGATTCGAGTGTCGAAGGCGACCGTGATGGTGAAGGGCACCGTGGGCACCTTCGGCGGGCTCTGGGTCTGGTCGCCGCGGCTATACGTGAGCGAGGCCACGCGGGCCGGCGTGCTGATGATGGTGAAGTCGGAGTTCAGCATGTCCGGCTGCTGGCCGAGGCGGACGGTGCCGATGTCGTTGCCGCCATAGTCCACCGCGTTCTGGGCTGTGATGTACGACTTCCCGTCGAGCAAGCCCGAGCGATCGCCCTTCTGCACGTTGTAGGTCGTCGACCAGCGCCAGCGGGCGCCGCCGAGCGTCGAATCGACGGTCAACGGCCAGCAGCACGGGTTCTCGCCGGTGCCCGGGCGATCGATGAGCAGCGTCGGCACGACGCCTTCCGCCACCGGTTCGGCCACGAAGGCCGCAGCCGTTCCGAAGATGAGGTCCTTGTTGTAGAACGTGGCCGTGATGGTCAGCGGCCCGTCCTTGACTACGCGAGTGCTCGTGGTCGTCTGCGAGAAATCGTTCCCCGCCTGGTAGAAGGTGTAGATGACGTAGAGAGCGGAGTCGATCAACTGCCAGCTGGGACCGCTGCCGCTGTTCAGCTCGCCGCTGGCGATCGTCCAGATGCTCTTGTTCCCGTTGATCGAGCTCGAGAAGATCATCGG
>VFMC01000580.1 GCA_006515795.1 Acidimicrobiaceae bacterium
GGTCGCCAGCCCGGTGGCTCGCCCGCCCCGGCGACCCGGATGTCGGCGACCAGCCAGCCGGGGCCCGCTGCCCAACGCCCGCGATGGCTGCCGGCGGCCGTCGTCATCGGCGCGGCCGCAGCGTTGCTGATCGGTTTCCTCGTGTTCTCGGGCAACGACGACGCACCGTCGGCCGCGGCCGGAACGTCGACCGTCCCGGTCCTCACCTCGGCTGCTATCGCGACGGTGCCGGCGACCATCTCGGGCATCCCGGGGGAGATCTTCCGCGAACCGAGAACCGCGACCGGCCCGGACCCGTTCACACCCAGCATCGACAACACGCCGCCATTGACCACGGGCCCGGAGGGGCGAGTGACGCCGCAGACCCCATTTCCGGGCGACAGCGTTCCGCCGCCGACGGCCCCGGGCGAAGTGGAGACTATTCCCGGCAACGCGCCCGGTCTCTATGGAGGCACTCGCGACCGGGCCAGCTGCGACGCCGCGAAACTGGTCGACTTCCTGGAGGCGAACGCCGACAAGGCGAGCGCGTGGGCGGCCGTGCAGCAGATCCAGCCGGCCGACATACGTACCTTCGTCGCCACTCTGACCCCGGTGATCCTGCGTACCGACACGAGGGTGACGAACTATGGGTTCAACAACGGTCGAGCCCCCGATCGCCAAGTGGTGCTCGAGGCCGGCACGGCGGTCATGATCGACGGGCTCGGCATCCCGCGGGTGCGTTGCTTTTGCGGGAACCCGCTGCGGCCGCCGAACCCCGAGCCGACCCCGACCTACACGGGCGATTCGTGGGAGGGTTTCGACCCAGGCCAGGTCACCGTGATCAGTGAGTCACCGGTTCCGGTCGATGATTTCACGCTCGTCGACGTCGAGACCGGGGCGCCGTTCGATCGCCCGGCCGGGACGTCCGGCGACACCGATGTCGACAGCGATGACGAGTTCCTCGGTCCCGGTACGACCGCCGTCGCCTCCACCACGGTCGTCGCCACCACCGTCGTCGAGACCACGGTCGCTCCGCCCCCAACAGAGGTCACGTCCCTGGGCCAGATCGGCGCTACAACGACCTACGACGATCTCCCCCAGTACCAACCCGACAAGGCGGTGGACGGTGATCGGACCACGTCGTGGTTCTCGGCCGGTCCCGACCCGAGTCAAGGCTTCACGTTCTTCGGCTGGCAAGCCGCCTCCGACCTGCGCATCG
>VFMC01000581.1 GCA_006515795.1 Acidimicrobiaceae bacterium
AGCGAAGAACCTCGATGTGAAGCCCTACGCCGTGGCCGACATGACGACCGACCGCGCGCGAACGCCTGCTGTCACCAACGAACTGGGTGGAGACGCCGGGCTGGATGTGAAGTACGGCGTCACGCAGAACCTGACGGCCGATTTCACCTACAACACTGACTTCGCGCAGGTCGAGGCGGACGAGCAGCAGATCAACCTGACGCGGTTCAGCCTGTTCTTCCCGGAGAAACGGGATTTTTTTCTGGAGAACCAGGGCACTTTCGTCTTCGGCTCTTCGAGCATCGTCGTGGCCCAGGTCACCGGGGATACGCCGTTGCTTTTTTACAGCCGTCGCATTGGCCTCAACCAGGGCGTCGAGGTACCGCTGCTCGTCGGCGGGCGACTGACCGGGCGTATCGGCCGGTATAGCCTTGGCTTTGTCGACTTGCGCACTCGCGACGCCCCCCTGGCGAGAGCGGCGGCCACCAACTTCGGGGTGGCACGCCTGCGCCGGGACATCCTGCGCCGCAGCAGCATCGGCATCATGGCGACCACCCGATCGGTCGCGCAAAGTGGCAATGGATCCAACGAGGCCTACGGCGTCGACGGTACGTTCGCGTTCTTCAACAATCTGTCGATGAACACGTACTGGGCCCGGACGCACTCGACCGGACCCGGTGGCAAGGACACGAGCTACCGCGCCCAGGTGGAGTACGCCGGCGACCGCTACGGCGCGCAGTTCGATCGGCTCGTGGTGGGGGAGCGTTTCAACCCGGAGGTCGGATTCGTCCGCCGGCGCAACATCCGCGAATCGGTCGGTCAACTGCGTTTCAGCCCGCGGCCCCGATCGATACCGTCGGTCCGCAAGTTATCCGGCGTCGCCACGTTCACGCATGTCGATGACGGGCTCGGCGTGCTGCAGACGCAGGTCGCAGACGGTGAGTTCGCCATCGAGCTGCAGAACAGCGACCGGTTCAATGTCGGTGTTGTCGAGACATTCGAGCGGCTGGCACTACCGTTCTTCGTGACGCCGGGGGTCCGCATTTCCGCCGGCGACCATCGCTTCGCGACAGCCCGAATCGGCTACCTCTTTGGCCAGCAGCGACCGCTCTCGGGCACGGTCACCGTCGAGCACGGAGGGTTCTACGACGGTCGCCGGACCAGCGTGGCGCTCAGTCGCACCCGTGTCAATGTGACGCCGCGCTTTTCGCTGGAGCC
>VFMC01000162.1 GCA_006515795.1 Acidimicrobiaceae bacterium
TCTGGCCGACGAAGCCGGTGACGCCAGGGGTGTTGCGGATGCAGTACCAGCTCTCGTCGTCCATCTGGCAGCGAACGAGGATGTAGCCGGGAAAGACCTTCTTCTGCACGGTCTGCTTACGACCGTTCTTGAACTCCTCGACCTCTTCCATCGGGATGACCACTTCGTAGATGCGGTCCTCCATGTTCATGCTCTGGATTCGGGCGCCGAGGTTGGCGGTGACCTTCTTCTCGTAGCCGGATTGGGTGTGCACGACGTACCAGGCGCCGGGACGGGTCCAGGGGTCGTCGATCACCTCGGCCTCGGCCTCGGCCTCGTCGGCCTCGTCGGCGACCGCTTCGTCGGTGAGGTCGAACGAGACATCGACCGCATCGACGTCGGCTTCGGCCGCATCGAGGGTGGCTTCGACCGCATCGACGTCGGCTTCGGCCGCATCGAGGGTGGCGACGACGTCGGTGTCGTCGAGGGTGAGTTCGGTGAGGGATTCGTCGTTCATGTCAGTCGTACAACCAAGTGGAGAGCACTCCGAAGAGCGAGTCGAGACCGCCGACGAAGGCGGTGTAGATGACCACCGTGACGAGCACGATGAGGGAGAAGCGCCGGACCTCGGGCCACTTCGGCCAGGCGACCTTGCGCATCTCGTCGCGGACTTCGCGCAAGTACAGAACCGGGCCGACGCGGTCGCTTGCCGTGCGCCGCGCCTGCGGCTGGGCGCGTGTCGGCTGGCCCTGGTCGTTCAGGGCACCCATGCGTTTCAGTGAGCGCTTCTGCTCGCGGTTGAGGTCGTCCATGGACATTGTGGTGGTGGTGCCTTTCTGGCAATCCGTTCCGGGCACATCGGATCTGGGCAGGGCAGGAGGGACTCGAACCCCCGACCGTCGGTTTTGGAGACCGATGCTCTACCAACTGAGCTACTGCCCTCTGGAGGGCGAGCCAACGCTACCAGCCCGCTCCGAGGGAGCCTCCTACGACATCGGCCCGGCCGACGCCGCAAGATGACCTACCTGGTCTCCTTGTGCACGGTGTGCTCTCGGTCGTGCGAGCAGTACTTCTTCATCTCGAGTCGTTCGCGATCATTGACCTTCGACTTCATCGTGATGTAGTTGCGGTTCTTGCACTTGGTGCATTCGAGGGTGATCTTCACCCGCTTGTCATTTCTCGCCATGGTTGAGGCCTCTTTCGCTTTCGCAGTGTGTGAGTGAGCTCACTTCAGGTTCGCTCACTTCAGGTTCGCTCACTTCAGGATTTTGGTGACGCGGCCGGCGCCCACGGTACGACCACCCTCGCGGATCGCGAAACGCAAACCACGCAAACCCTCATCCATCGCGATCGGCTTACCCAACTCGACAGTGATCGCCACGTTGTCACCCGGCATCACCATCTCCGTACCCTCCGGCAACTGAATCGTCCCAGTCACATCAGTCGTCCGAAAAAAGAACTGCGGCCGATAATTATTGAAAAACGGCTTATGACGCCCACCCTCACCAGACGTCAACACATACACCTGACCCTCAAAATCGGTGTGCGGCGTAATACTCCCAGGCTTACACAACACCTGACCACGCTCAACATCATCCTTCTTCGTCCCCCGAAGAAGCGCACCAATATTATCACCCGCCAAACCCTCATCCAACAACTTCCGGAACATCTCCACACCCGTACACGTCGTACGCTGAGTCGCCCGCAACCCCACAATCTCAATCTCATCACCCGTATGAACCTTACCCTGCTCGATTTTGCCGGTAACCACCGTCCCCCGACCCGTAATCGTGAACACATCCTCGATCGGCATCAAAAACGGCTTATCCAACTCACGCACCGGCTCCGGCACCGACGCATCACAAGCATCCATCAACTCCATGATCTTGGCCTGCCAACCCTCATCACCCTCCAACGCCTTCAACGCCGACACCCGCACCACCGGAGCACCATCACCATCAAACTCGTACTCGCTCAACAACTCACGAACCTCGAGCTCGACCAACTCCAACAACTCCTCATCATCCACCATGTCAGCCTTGTTCAACGCCACCACGATGTACGGCACACCCACCTGACGCGCCAACAACACATGCTCACGCGTCTGCGGCATCGGACCATCCGTCGCCGCCACCACCAAAATCGCCCCATCAACCTGCGCCGCACCCGTAATCATGTTCTTGATGTAATCAGCATGACCCGGCATATCAACATGCGCATAATGCCGCTTCAACGTCTCATACTCGATATGAGCAATCGAAATCGTAATACCACGCGCCTTCTCCTCCGGCGCCTTATCAATCTGATCAAACGGCGTATACGAAGCCAACCCCTTACCCGCCAACGTCTTCGAAATCGCCGCCGTCAACGTCGTCTTACCATGATCAATATGACCCATCGTGCCAATATTCACATGCGGCTTCGTACGCTCAAACTTCGCCTTGCTCATGGGAGGCCTTCTCCTTGGTATCAGTGGTGTGTTTGATGAACTCGTTGCTGAACTGTTTGGTAGCGGCGACCGGGATCGAACCGGTGACCTTCCGATTATGAGCCGGATGCTCTGACCATCTGAGCTACGCCGCCAGGGCTTTGCCGTCCGCCCGGACGCAGGGTCCTGCACGTGCAGGGCCTGCGGCCGACCGGTGGTCGAGCCCTCTGTCGGAGTCGAACCGACGACCTACGCCTTACCATGGCGTTGCTCTACCGACTGAGCTAAGAGGGCGTTGGCACGCGGTTCTACCCGCAGACCAGCGGAAAATCATAGCGGACGGGCGACGCCACCGGCCACGCGATTCGCGCAATTCGCGAGCCGGCACGAGCATCGATCCGCGGCTCGCTCACGCCCGATAGCTTCGGCCGACGATGGCTGAGATCACCCTTCGCCTCGCCCGGCCCAGCGATGCCGCGGCGATCCGCGAGATCTACAACTACGAGGTGCTCAACACCACCGCGACGTTCGATCTCGTGCCGCGCTCGCTCGCCGAACAGGGTGAGTGGCTGGCCGCACGATCCGGTGCGTTCAGCGCGGTCGTGGCCATCGACGACCGCGACGAGAACCCGCTGGTCGGTTTCGGCTCGCTCTCGCCCTACAAGGAGCGCGCCGCCTATCGCACCAGTGTCGAGGATTCGGTCTACGTTCGTCGTGACCGAAGTGGTCAAGGCATCGGCCGGCTCATCGTCATCGAACTGCTGGCTCTCGCCGAGCGCAGCGGGTTCCACTCGGTGTTCGCCCGCGTCGAAGCCTCTGGTGCGGCCTCACGGGCGCTGCACGCGCGATGCGGCTTCCGGCTGGTGGGGATCGAACGCGAGACGGGCCGCAAGTTCAATCGGTGGCTGGACGTGGCGATCATGCAGTGCCTGCTCCACGAACGCGACGAGCTCGCGGCCGCGCCGCCTACTGATTGACCGACGCTTCGTGAAGGTGGCCGAGCTCCACCTTCACCAGCAGTGCGNNACCGCGAACATCTCGAGCGACTCTTGAGCCAACCCGATCGTGCGTAGTCCGAAGTCGGGTCCCCGCCAGCTGTCGTAAACGCCTTCCACGAGCTCGAGGGCGAACCCACCCGTGAAGAAGACGGCCGCCGACCAGCCGAACCCCCTCCTGGTCGTCGTCGGCAACCTCCACCAGAAGCGCCCGAGCAGCACGCCCAGCACCAGCACAGCCGCCCCGTACGGCACGACCCACGCGGCGTAGCCGAGCGCACCGTCGAACTCGAGCCAGTCGCGCAGGTGGTACCCGATCTCCTCGTGGAGCCGGGCCACCTCGTCGACCGACACGTACAGCAGGGAGACGCCGACCAGCGACCATGCCCAGGAGCTACCGGCTCCGCTCGACCGGCCTTGGGACCGACACGCGAACGCCAGCAGAGCAGCGACGAAGAGCTGCGCCGACGAGTACCAAGTCGGGACGTTCCCCTCGGCGTTCAGATCGAACAGCTCGGCCCGCCAAGTGCCGCCCGGCTGGTACCACGCCGCGATCAGCCCGGCGACAGCGAGCACCGCGCACGAGGCGAACAGCAGGTTGACGAACCCAGGCCCGATGCTCACCTCGGTGAGCCTCGGCGAACCCGCGGGGGTGCTCGCCTTGCTCCGCACACCATGGTTCGTGTCGGTCATCGTGTCCCCTCCCACCAGCGACGAACAAGTATGTCACCGCACCCGCATCAGTCGATGAGACCCAACTCCTCGGCCTCGCCGGCCAGCGCGAGCCACACCCCCTCGGCGTGACCGAGATCGACCTCGGCGGTGGTGAGCTCGTCACCCAGCCGGGTGAGCTCGCGATGGTCGGCGGCGATGCTGAGCCGCGCCACGAACGCATCGCGGCGAGCCGTGGCGCTCACCAGCGCCCGCTCGGCCTGCCCCAACTGCCGACGCACTGTTGATGGGCTGCGGCCTCCTACGGGCCTGCCCGGTGGCGCGGCCGACCCCTTCGGCACCTGCACCACCGGGCGGCCGGCACGACCGATCGACGACGCACTCTCACGTTCGGCCAGCCAGGCCGCGACCCCACCGCGGATCTCCCGCAGGGCACCGCCCCGGTCGAGGGCGAAGAGCTGATCGACGGTGCGGTCGAGGAAGGCGCGGTCGTGACTCACGACGACCGCGACTCCAGGCCAGTCGTCGAGCATGTCCTCTAGCGCCCGCAGGGTGTCGAGATCGAGGTCGTTCGTGGGTTCGTCGAGCAGCAGCACGTTGGGCTGCTCGACCAATGTGAGCAGCAGCTGCAACCGGCGCCGCTCGCCGCCGCTGAGCGTGGAGACCTTGGCGAACTGGGCGTCGCCGTCGAACCAGAACCGGCGCATCAGGGCTACGTCGGCGAGGGACGGTTCGCCCTTGTCGCCGGCGATCGCCTCGCGGACTCGGAGCGACAGGTCTAGTTCGCGCCCGAGCTGGTCGTAGTAGCCGACCTTCACCGTCGCGCCGCGATCGATCGAACCGCCGGACGGATGGAGGCGGCCGGCGACGAGGTCGAGCAACGTCGACTTCCCGGCTCCGTTCGGGCCGACGATGCCGAGCCGGTCACCCGGTTCGAGCGCGAGCGAGAGGGGCTCGAGGACGGAGGTGCCGTCGGGCCAGGAGAAAGTAACCGATGTCAGCTCGACGCCCTTCGAACCGAGGCGTTGCGAGCCGATCGCCAATCCGAGGTCGCCGGAGCGAGCCGGTGCGTCGGGACGAGCCTCGACGATCGCAGTCGCGGTGGCGATGCGCGCCTTCGGCTTGCTGGTTCGAGCCGGCGCCCCCCGCCGCAGCCACGCCAGCTCGGTCCGCGCTAGGTTGCGACGGGTCTGCTCGGCCGCTTCGGCCTGCGTTTCGCGCTCGGCCCGACCATCGAGGTAGGCGGCGTATCCGGAGCCGGCGTGCTGGCCGGAGGGCACGTGGAGGTAGGACCTACCCCGGTCGAGCTCGAGGACTCGGTTGGTGACCGTGTCGAGCACGTGTCGGTCGTGGGTGACCATCACGAGCCCGCCACGGTAGGCGGCAAGCCAACGTTCCAGGAACGAGATGGCATCGAGGTCGAGGTGGTTCGTCGGCTCATCGAGGATCAGACACTCGTGTTCGGCGGCGAGCAGCACCGCCAACGCGACCCGCTTGGCCTGTCCGCCGGACAGATCCGAGGTATCGGCGTCGATGAGCGCGCCCATGTCCAATCGTTCGAGCATCGCCTCGCCCTGCCACCCCCGACCGACCGCGTGCCGCACGGTTCCCGTGGGCAGCTGGGGCTGCTGCTGGAGCACCCCGACACGCACTCCACGCCCCCAGCGCACCACACCGACCTCCGCCGCCGGCGAGGCCTGCGGCTCGAGCTCGCGGGCGAGCATCCGCAGGAGTGTGGTCTTGCCGCACCCGTTGATGCCCACCACACCCAGCCGGTCGCCGTCGCTGATCGTGACCGACAGGTCGGCGAACAGCAGGCGATTCGGTCGGGCGGCGGCGATTCGGGAGGCGTCGATGAGGATCATGGGAGGTTGAAAAACAACGCCGCCAGGCTCTGCTCGAGCCTGGCGATCGCGTCCTTTGAACACGATGTTGGTGGGCCGGGGAGGATTCGAACCTCCGTAGGCAGTGCCGGCAGGTTTACAGCCTGCTCCCTTTGGCCGCTCGGGCACCGACCCCACTTGCGCCGCAGAAGGTTACCGGTCGGTGAGCGGTGCGACCACCCGAGTCGGCCGCGTACGATGAGGCCATGGCCAGTTTCGATGTCGTATCAGAAGTTGACAAGCAGGAGGTGCGCAACGCGATCGATCAGGCGCAGCGTGAGATAGCCAACCGCTTCGACTTCAAGAACACCGATTCCTCGATCGAGCACAACGACCTCACGATCACGATGCGCACCGTGAGCGAGGACCGCTTGGCGGCGCTGCGACTGGTGCTTGAGGAGAAGCTCGTGAAGCGAGGCGTTTCCTTGAAGGGCCTCGAGCACGGCAAGGTCGAGGAGGCCACGCAGAACACCGTCCGCCAGGTCACCACGATCAAGGTCGGCATCTCGAGCGACAAGGCTCGCGAGATCAACCGGATGATCAAAGAGAAGGGGCCGAAGGGTGTGAGCAGCCAGACCCAGGGCGAGTCAGTTCGCGTCAACGGCAAGAAGCGCGACGACCTGCAGGCGGTGATGGCGCTGCTGAAGGCCGCCGACCTGGAGATCCCGCTGCCGCCGCCATCTGGTGCACCCCGTAGGCACGAATCGCGGTGATCGTGCAGGCCCGGGCCTTGTCGTCGTCAGCCAGATCGAAGTCGGAAACCGCTGCCAGCTCGGCACCCGCGTATCCCCAGAAGGCGATGGTCTCGTCGGTCGTCGTGTCGGCCGCGGTGCCAGGGTCACAGCTCGCAACCTCGATTCGCTCGGTTCCGACTGCGGTGACGGTGGTTTTCGATTCGACGGGCGACAAGGCCGCCCACTGTTCGAGTGCTCCCAACAACGCCTGCCGTCCGACTTCGTCGGTGGCGGAGATGGTTGCTGACACGCACGTTCCGCCCGACACCTTCTCGACCACCGTCTGATCGCCGTCCCAGGCGACGGCCGCGTTCCACGCGGCGACATCGTCGATTCGGCCCGCCAGCACGTAGTACCAGTACAGCATGCCGGCCGTGTCGGCATCGGCGCCGAAGGTGATCGGGTCGGACCCGATCCCGCGGGCGCCGTCGAGCACCGCGGCGTCGCTCGGTACGCCCGCCTCGATCAGCTCGGTCCGCGCGGCCATGTCTCCGAAGACGTCGGGGGCGAAGAGCTGGCTGACCGGTGAGCCGCCGCCGATCGTCCGATCGACTGGATAGTTGCGGGTAGAACCGATCGTGACGGCTTCGTCCTTGGCGAGCTCCTGCATCTCGGTGAAGAGGTCGTCGAGCTGGGAGTCGGAAGGATCGACGATCGCCAACGCGACCGCTCGGGCATCGCCGTCGACGAGGGCCCGAAGCGCTAGCTGCTGGCCCGGGTTCGATGTCGCCAGCCTGTCGCTCCAACCTGTGTGCTGATCGAGCAGTGCGTGCGCGAGTGCATCATCGAGGTGGAACTCGCGCAGGTCCTTGGCGATGCCACCGAGCTCGTAGATGACGCCGTCGACCGGATCGTAGAAGACCGGCCGGAACGAAGCGGCATAGGTACCGACCGCTTCGAGGTCGAGCTCCCCCTCCAACAGACCCATCGCGCGCCACTCGGATTGGAGCTGGTCGACGTCGGGTTCTGGTCCGAACACGCTCGTGACGAGCTTCGGCGCGTACTCCTTCATCCTCAGCTCGACGACTTCGACCGAACGTTTCCAGACCAGGTCGCGCTCACCGGCGACGTCCTCCGCGAACGGCTTCACCTCGGCATCCCAACGCTTGTCGAGCACGTACTTCTTGCCGTAGTACGCCCCCGCGCCGAGCATGCCGACAACGATGAGGAGCTTGAACAGCACTCGGAACGGGTGGCGCTTCTTGCGCTTCTTCACCGCGGTCGGGGCCAGGCCGGCCTGGCCCAGCAGGGCATGGAAGTCGACAGGCTTGGTCGGCCGTGCCGCATCAGGTCGTCGTTCGATCCTGGCCAGCTGCAGCGCGGGGACGGCGACCGGCGCGGCCGCAACGGCCGCGGCCGCCATCGCTTCGGCGTTGCTGGTCATCTTCAACGGCGCCGGAGCAGGAGCGGCAGTAGCGACAGGAGTGACGACAGGAGGTTCGTCGACCACCTCCAAGGCGACCACCACCGGCGTCTCGGCGACCGGCGCGTCGGCGACCGGCGCGGGTACAGCGGGTGCTTCCAGCACCGGTGAGGCGACCACCAGATCGGGTTGCTCCGGCTCGCCGACGACGGGGGCGGCGTTCACCGCCAGTACCGGCGTCTCCACGCTCGGGTTCTGAGTCTGCTCGACGATGGTCGGGACGGCGACGCTCGGCTCGACCGGCACCAGTTCCGGAGGCAGCGGCGGCACAGGGGTTGGAGCCGGTAGCTGGAACCCTGCCGGCGCCGGCGGGGGAGGTGCGACTGCAGCAGCGGCAACCGCGGCAGCAGCGGCGGCGACCTCGTGTTGCTGACGCCGCGCTTCTTTCGCCAGTTCCTCCGGCGTCGCGATGTGATTGGCGAGCTCGACGATGATCGACTGCAGTTCGCTGTCGGTCTGGTACTCGCGGACGTCCTCGTGGGTGGCCAGGCCGGTGAACGACTCCCAGTCGATCGGTTGCAGCTGGACCAGCTCGCCGGTCTCACGGCTGGCGAGTGCGGCTGTCGATTCCCGGGATCCCAGGCGCAACTTGAAGTCGAACGTGGTCGACTTCTCAGGGGGATCTGGGATGACCGTCTGCTGGCCGCCGGTGTTCGTGTCGTTGTCGGTCCTGTCCACCACGATGCAGATATCGGCACGTCTTGAGGCAGCCTTGAGCCTCGGCTTGGAAGATCCGTCAGTCGTCCGGGGGCGTCTCGGCGGCTCGGCGCTGCAGCTCGCTGACCACGTTCACGTCGGCCAGGGTGCTGGTGTCGCCCAGGTTTCGTCCCTCGGCGACGTCGCGGAGCAGCCGGCGCATGATCTTGCCACTGCGCGTCTTGGGCAGGTCGGGGGTGAAGTAGATGGTCTTCGGCTTGGCGATGTGGCCGATCTCCTCGCCGACGAACGCCCGTAGCTCCTGCTCGTCGGCCGCGGCACCCCCGCGGAGCGTGACGTAGGCGATTATCGCCTGACCGGTGGTCGGGTCGGTTGCGCCCACGACGGCGGCTTCGGCGACAGCGGGGTGAGCGACCAACGCCGACTCCACCTCCGTGGTGGAGATGCGGTGGCCGCTCACGTTCATCACATCGTCGACCCGCCCGAGCAGCCACAGGTAGCCGTCGGAGTCGAGCTTGGCACCGTCGCCGGCGAAGTAACGGCCGTCGAAACGACTCCAGTACGTTTCGCGGTAGCGCTCCTGATCGCCCCATATGCCGCGGAGCATGCTCGGCCAGGGTCGGGTGAGAGTGAGGTAGCCGCCGCCGTGCTCAACCCGATCGCCCTGCTCGTCGACGAGCTCGGCACCGATTCCTGGCAAGGGAAACGTGGCCGAGCCAGGCTTGGTAGTGGTGGCTCCGGGCAACGGGCTGATCATGATCGCGCCGGTCTCGGTCTGCCACCACGTGTCCACGATCGGACAGCTGTTGCCGCCGATGTGCTCCTGGTACCACATCCACGCCTCGGGGTTGATCGGCTCGCCGACCGATCCGAGGAGCCGCAGCGACGACAGGTCGTGCTTCTCGGGCTCGGCCGCCCCCCACTTCATGAACGTGCGAATCGCCGTCGGTGCCGTGTAGAACAGCGTCACCTTGTACTTCTCGATGATCTCCCACAGGCGGTCGTTGCCTGGATGATTCGGCACGCCTTCGTACATCACCTGCGTGGCGCCGTTGGCAAGCGGGCCGTACACGATGTAGCTGTGCCCGGTGATCCAGCCGACATCGGCGGTGCACCAGAACACGTCGGTTTCGGGGTGCAGGTCGAACACGTACTTGTGGGTGAAAGCCACCTGGGTGAGGTAGCCCCCCGACGTGTGCATGATGCCCTTCGGCTTGCCGGTGGTGCCCGAGGTGTACAGCAGGAACAGCAGTTGCTCGGAGTCCATCGGTTCGGCCACGCATACGGGATCTGCTGCGCCGATCAGGTCGTGGTACCAGTGATCGCGCCCTGCCTCCATCTCCACCTCGTTGCCACCGCGGCGCACGACCACCACG
The DNA here is from genome assembly GCA_006515795.1 of Acidimicrobiaceae bacterium. Classification (GTDB taxonomy): domain Bacteria; phylum Actinomycetota; class Acidimicrobiia; order Acidimicrobiales; family Ilumatobacteraceae; genus VFMC01. The sequence goes on from VFMC01000162.1 coordinate 10,148, forward strand.
CCGGTGATGCTCGGCGTGTCGGCCAACGCCTCGTCGGCGACGGGCTTCAGGGGGAACACGTCGCCACGCCGGAAGCCGCCGTCGGCGGTGACGAGCACCTTGGCCTCGGCGTCGTTGATGCGGTCGCGCAGCGAGTTCGCGCTGAACCCGCCGAACACGACGCTGTGCGCTGCTCCGATCCGCGCGCAGGCCAGCATCGCGACGACGGCCTCGGGGATCATCGGCAGGTAGATGTTCACCCGGTCGCCCTTCCCGACGCCGAGGTCCTTCAGCACGTTGGCGAAGCGCTGGGTCTCGTCGAGCAGTTCGGCATAGGTGACGACCCGGCTGTCGCCCGGCTCGCCCTCCCAGTAGAACGCGACCCGGTCGCCGCGACCGCCTAGCACGTGGCGATCGAGGCAGTTGAAGCTGACGTTCAGCTCGCCACCGACGAACCACTTGGCGAACGGCAGCTCCCACTCACAGATCGTGTGCCACTCTTTGGCCCAGTCGAGCAAGTCGGCCGATTGCCTCGCCCAGAACCCCTGGTAATCGGCGTCGGCTTCGTCGTACAGGAAGGTGCCGGCCGCGAGCGTGTCGTTCTTGAACGCTGCCGACGGTGGGAACCGACGGTTCTCCCACTGGAGCGCGTCGATTGCGCCGGGTGGCGATGCGTTGTCGGTCATGTTCGAAGGTCCCCCTCGTTCGGTGCCGACCGTAGCAAAGGTCGCGCCCGTCCCTCGGAGGGTCACCGTCGAGCAGTGACCGATCTCAGAGCTCGGCGCCGATCGCTTCCTCGTTGGTGACGGCTATCGAGGCGTGCTCCTGCACCAGCTTCCATGCCCCGTTCTCACGATGGAACACAGCGGTCATCCGGAACGGCACGTCGGTACCGTCGGGCAGGACGAACGTACCCGTGTCGGCGGTCCACCCGACGGTTCCTTCCTCGAACGCGGTGACGGTACCGGCTCTGACCTTGATGCCGGCATCGGCTTGGCCCTGGAGCATCGCCGTGATCGAGGCCGCGTCGAAGTACACCTCGTCGGGGTCGGTTCCGATGAAGACCACGCCCTGGCGCGCCGACAGCATGCCCTTCAGGGCGTCGGCATCGCCGCAACTGACGGCGTCGTAGATGGTGTGGACCAATTCGGTCAACTCGTTCGAAAGTGGAGATGATCGACCCTCGTCGTGATCGATGTGGGCCACCGATGGGACAAGAATGGGACAATCGTGAACGCTTCCGAGCGAACGGACACCGTCGGCGACGAGTGGGCGACGCTGAGCAGGGCCCTGCGCAAGGCGCATGGGTTCAGCCAACAGGATTGGGCTGCCACGCTCGACGTCAGCCGCAAGACCGTGCAACGTTGGGAGCACGGGGTGGGCGTTCCCGACGACCGGATCGAGTCCAACCTGGTCGAGTTCTGCGCGGCCCGGCGGGTCTTCGAGCGCGCGGCCCGCGGCACGGTTTCGATCGGCGTCACCTCGTTGGAGGAGCTGGCCGACCTCCTCGTGCGTTCCCGTGGTCGCGCAGCCGGGTCGCGCCCAGCCGGGCTGAACATGGCGCGACATCTGGTGGGACGCGATCGCGAGCTGGCCCAGCTCGCCGCACTGTGGTCGGCGACGCGGCTCGTGACGATCACCGGCCCGAGCGGAGTCGGCAAGACGGCGCTGGCCATGGCATACGCGACCGCGCTGCCATCGGCGACGGTGATCGTGAGGCTGGAATCGGTGACCGACCCGGAACTGGTGATCGCCCAGATCTGTTCAGCCCTGCGCGCCCGCCAGCATGCCGGCCGTGGGCTGCGCGACACGGTCGTTCGCAGCGTCGGCGCCCAACCGACGTTGCTGGTGCTCGACAACTTCGAGCAGGTGCGCGCGGCGGCACCGGTGGTGGCCGACCTCCTGGCGAGCTGCCCGGCGTTGCGGGTGCTGGTGACGAGCCGGGCACCACTGAGGATCACCGCCGAGGTAACGCTCGAGCTCGCGCCGCTGCCGGCAGACGGCCGGCGCTCGGCCGCGGCGCTGCTGTTCGTGGAGCATGCCCGAGTTGCCGATCCGGGTGCGGATCTGACCGCCGCCGCCCTGGATGACATCGTCCACATCTGCGCGCGGCTCGATGGACTCCCCCTGGCGATCGAGTTGGCCGCGGCCCGGCTGCGGATGATGACCCTCACCGATCTCCGCCGGCGGATCGATGCGCCCGTCGGCGTGCTCGGCGCAGCGCCCGCCGATCGTGCGGCCCACCAGCGCAGCATCCAAGCGACGTTGAGATGGAGCTACGAGCTGCTCTCGCCGACCGAGCAGCGGTTGTTCGCCCAGCTCGCGTGGTTCAGCGGCGGGTTCACGCTCGACATCGCCGAGGCCCTCGCGCCCGCCACCGCTGTCGACGACGTATCGGCGCTCGTCGACCACAGCCTCGTGCACCGCAACGGGCCGCGATATCGGATGCTCGAGCTCGTTCGTCTCCACGCCCGGTCGCTCCCAGGTGGCGGCGATGCCGCTCCGATGTCGAGGTGGGCGGCAGCGTTCATCGTCCCCAGATCGGCCGAGCTGCGCGGTCCACGACAGGTCGAGGCGCTGCACGAGATCGACAACGAGTACGAGAACCTCCGCTCGGCGCTCGAGTACGCGCTGGGCATCGCTGACGGGGAGCTCGCCGGGCGTCTGGCATCGGGCTTGGCGCCGTACTGGGACGCGCAGGCGATGTTCAGCGAGGCTCGGCGTTGGCTCGAGCTGGCGGCCGCCGCACCGACGCCCAACCCGATCGGACGATCGATCGTGGTCACCTGGAACGCCTACTTCGCCGGCCACCAGCAGGATCTTGCCGTCGCCGATCGCTGTGGCCGCGAGGCCCTGGCAGTGTGGCTCGAGCACGGCATCGACGCCGGTGAGGGGTACGCCAGGATGGTCCTCGGGTGGGTTGCCGCGGAGCGTCACCAACTCGACGAAGCCACCACCGAGTTCGCGGCGAGCGCCCGCCTGTTACGCGCTTCCGGAGACATGTGGGGCCTGGTCCGTCCGCTGAACAACCTCGGCGAGGTGGCCCGTACGAGGGGCGATCTCGCCGAGGCCGCGGCCTGCTGCGGCGAGGCGCTCGAACTGTGCCGATCGCTCGGCGACGAGCACAGCCTGCCGTCGATCCTGTGCAACGTCGCTCACATCGCGCTCGATCGAGGCGATCACGCCGCAGGTTCGACTGCCGCTCTGGAGGCGCTCGACATCGCCGAAGGGATCGACAACGGAGTTGCCCGAGCGAACGCCCTCGACGCATTGGCCCGGGCCGGCCTGGAGGCCGGAGACGTGGAGGACGCGGTCAGGAGATGGGCTTCGGCCGACCGCCTTCGCGAGATGATCGGTGTGCCGATCGAGGCCCGCGATCGCCAGATCTACTCCGAGAACCTGGAGCGGGCCCGATCACGTCTCGGCGAGAGCCGGTTCGACCAGCTCTGGGCCGAAGGCTCGCCAAGTGGGGCGGACTCGTAGCCGTTGTCGCGCGGTGTGCTCAGGCCGGCCCCTGCCCTGCCCGCGGCGCCTGCTGCAGCATGCTGCCGCGGTTGCCCTCGGTGTCGATGAACGACACGTAGCGGCCGACGCCGGGAATCTGCATCGGCTCGCCGAGCACCTGGCCGCCGGCCTGGCGCACCTGCACCATGGCGCGCTCGACATCCTGCACGGCGATCACCACCGACGGGAACTGTGCAGGCCAGTCTGCATTCTTCTCGAAGAAGCCGCCGTTGATGGCGCCGGGCTTCCTCGGCCCCTCCTCGTCGCTGTCGGCGGTGGTGGCCAGCACATAGCCGTTCATCGCGTCGCCGAGGGCCTCGGTGTGCCATCCGAAGGCGCGCTGGTAGAAGGCGGCGACGCGCGCCGCATCCACGTAAGGCAGCTCGAAATGAATCACCGGGTCCATCGGGTGCTCCTCCGTCAGGGCGTACATCGTCGCGCCTGCTCGGGCCCCTGGCAACGGCGATGGCGCGCGGCCGCCGTCTCGCCTGAGAACGGACGGGCCGCCATCGACCTCGAAGCGCCAGCAACTGCAGCGGTGCAGGTTGAACGATCGCGAGTGACCTGTCCGCTGCGGTCGCGGAACCGGCAGCCAGGATCGGGGCGTGATCGGCTTGTCAGCATCGGTCAGCGTCTGGTGGCGAAGCGGCTGGTCGCGGTGAGGATTGCCTCCACCGTGGTCGGGTGGCCTGCGCCGTGTCCGGCGTCATCGACGAGTACGACCTCCGCGTCGGGCCAATTGCGTGCCAGCTGCCAGGCGGTGTCAGGTGGCCCGCTGATGTCGAGGCGGCCGTTGATGAGCACACCCGGGATACCACCGAGTCGATCCGCGTCACGAATGAGCTGGTCGTCATCGAGGAACGCTGCGTTGCTCCAGTAGTGCGTCACGATCCGGGCGAAGCACATGCGGAAGCGCGGATCGTCGTAACGGCGGTCGTGTCGATGCCCGGCGTTCGTACCCACGTGGGTGTCTTCCCAATCGCACCACGCCTTCGCGGCCATCTCGCGGGTGTCAGGGTCGGCTGCATGCAGCAGCCTGTTGTAGGCCGCGGAGAGATCGCCATCGCGATCTTGCTCGGGCACCGCGTCGCGGAAGCAAGCGAACTCCGCCGGGAAGATCCGGCCCATCGAACGGGTGATCCACTCGACCTGACGGTGCGAGGTGTCCACGACGCTCACGAGAACCATCTCGGTGACGCGCTCGGGATGCGCCTGCGCGTAGGCAAGACCGAGCGCCGTCCCCCATGATCCGCCCCAGACCAGCCACCGGTCGATGCCGAGGTGCAACCGGATCCGCTCGCAGTCGTCGATCAGGTGGGCTGTCGTGTTCGTCGACAGGTCGATCTCCGGCTCGCTCGCGTGAGGTGTGCTTCGGCCGCAGTTCCGTTGATCGAACTGCACGACCTTGTATGCCCTCGGATCGAACATCGAACGAAAGCTCGGCGAGCTGCCCGAACCTGGCCCACCGTGAAGGACGACTGCGGGCTTGCCGTCGGGGTTGCCGCTGACTTCCCAATAGAGACGGTGGCCGTCGCCGACATCGAGCATGCCGACCTCGTACGGATCGATCTCGGGAAGGAGCTTCACCGAACCGAGCCTTGCAGACCTTCGGTGGGCGGCTGGGACGTGTGGTTCGCGCCTGATCGGTGGATCCCCGCAACGACTCCGAACGCCGCAGGTACCGCGAAGCGTTCTGCACCATCGCCGACCGAGTGCTCGCCATCGAAACCGGTTGGTTGCACAGAGTTCGCACGGCGACGCTGTACCGATACAGCTTCGAGGCATCCGCCTTTCGTCCATGGCCCGAGTCGAGCGGGCAGTGGATCAGCGAATCGATCATCCTGCCTGTCGATGTCGAGCCCCTGAACGACCTCCTCGGCATGCACGCGGATGCCATGATCGACCTCCGAGTGGTGCCCGACCTCTGGCCGATCTACGACCTCGCCATGTCCGACCAATGGGACTACAGCATGGTTCGCATGAGCAACGCCCGGCCGCGGCGCTGACAGTCCGCCGACACGGCGGCTCCGCGGCGTGCCCGCTGGGCCGATCGGCGCTTCGTAGTGAACTAGGCAGCATCGTCGCTCGGCGTGGGCGGCGTGGGCGGCCTGCTCGGTTGCATGCCTTGGCGCCGCATCGCTTGGCGACTCCGCCGCACCACTGCGCGAGTGCCCGAACCGACTGCGCCACCTACGACGACGTTGGCGGCCGCAAGCACTGCGCCACCGAGGAGCGTGCCAACGCTTCCGGCTACTACCCCCACGATGATGCCCCAGAGCGTCGACGTGACGGTGCCGATGGCAATCGATCGTCGGAGCGATGCGCGGTCGCGAATGGCAATGCCTAGGGCAAGCCCGGCAAGCAAGAGCGTTGGGATCACCGATCACCTCCGTGGAGGGCCTCGTGGTGCCAGCCTACGGGCGGCTCGCGTCAGCCGTTTCGGTCGGGTCATCGAAGCCCGATGGGTCCATACGCAGGGGTTATGCCTGCTCGAAAAGAATTTTGGTTTGGGGTTGTGTTGGGGGGTGGGTCGAACTACAGTTCGATCTACTTCTTCCCCGAAGTATC
>VFMC01000582.1 GCA_006515795.1 Acidimicrobiaceae bacterium
CAACAGCGATCGAAGGACACGCCCCCTCAAGACTTGACAGGCCGCTTCATCCTAGAACGACAGCGGGCAGCTCGGTGACGGAACCACGACGCTTCGCGACGAGCCCGTCGTCGTGCTCGGCGCGACCGGCGTCCTCAACGTCACGGCGGGCTCCGGGCAGATGTCGTTCAGCACGTATCGATACCGGAGCTGCATGCGCGCGACGGCCGGTGTCGTCGATTGCTGGGCCGGGCCTGATCCGTGACGACGGCGGGTACGGTGGCGGCTAGCGCGAAGCCTCGAGCTGCATCGCGCGAAGCCGCTTCGCGATCGGCGCGTGGACGATCCGCTTCATCCACACAGCGGGCTCACGGCGCCGAGCCACGGAGGAACGGCTGCTTGCACCTGGGGCAGCCCGCCGAGAGATCGATCATCACCGCACGGACGTTGCTCATCGGCGCGATGGTAGTCGATTCGCGCGAGGCCGGAGCGGGTCAGCGGCAGCGCAGGGGGCTCGTGCCGTACTCCCACCCGCACGAGGAGCTCACGCAGGCGCACGTCGCCCACGAGACGGAGAGGCCGCAGTTCGACTCGATGCGCTCCGCCGGGAGCCATGGCCCCTCGGCGTCGCTGCACGTGCAGGCCGTGCCGCTGCACCCGGTCGCGCGCGGCATGACGGTGATGCTCCCGTCGCAGTCGTAGTCGAACGTGCGCGTCCAGGTACAGCCACCGGCCGCGTCGCGACAGCTCGGCGGAACGCACAAGCCAGCCGCGCCGCCCGACGGGCAGTAGCTGGTCGAGAAGTACGCGGTCTGGCCGGGCACGACTTGGACGATCCCGTCGTGACAGTCGTCCTTCGGGAAGCCTCCGATGCATCCGGTGAACGTGATGGCCGTGTGGCGGTCGCCGTCCGAGTCTTCGTCGGCCGGGTCCGTTCCGTTACAGTCGTCGTCGCGCCCGTCGCAGGTCTCCACCGCGCCGGGGTAGCTGCCCGAGCGGGTGTCGTCGCAGTCCGCGACCGTCGCGGGATCGATCGATCCGTGGCCCGCGGGACAGCCGCCGCACGCCATCATCGCGACCGCGCCCGCAGCAGCGTACCCGTCGGCGTCGGCGTCGACCCAGCAGCGCCGCATCGAGAGGCCCTCGTCGATCGAGTCGTCGCAGTCGTCGTCCGTGCCGTTGCAGACCTCGGCCGAGGGGGACACGGAGCAGGGGCCG
>VFMC01000583.1 GCA_006515795.1 Acidimicrobiaceae bacterium
CCTCGTGGTCGGTGGCGTCGGCCTTCAGCAGCGTGTGGTCGATCATGGCGCCGATGCGCTGGCCGACGGTCGGGATGCCGGGGGCCGCGGCAATGCGGGCGGCGCCGACCGAGACGAACTCCTCGACGCGGGGGCCGCAGTGCGTGCCGCAGTGGCCGGCCGACGGACAGCCAGTGCACTCCGAGCGCTTGAGTCCGGCCGGCGGACCGCCGACGACGGCGCCCAGGCCGGGTTTGTCGGCCGTGGCGTCGGGCAGGTTGCCGGGAACGAGCGTGACGCCGTAGCTCGAGAGCGTCTGCAGGTAGTCGTCGACGCGGCCCTTGATGGCGGGGTTGGCGGTGTAGGCGTCGAGGGCGCCGGTGCAGACCAGCACGGGTTTGCCGGCGGCCAGGAAGTCGAACACGGCCACGACGAGCGGAGAGTCGGCCATCAGCATCGCCGCCTTGGCGACGAAGTGGATCGAGGTATTGATGACGATCAGCTGCGAGAACCGCCCCAGGGTCTCGGCGTAATCACGGGCCGAGGGTTCGACGGTGAGGCCGCCGAAGACGCGCTTCGAATCGGTGAAAATTCGCGAGGCGGCCTGGGAAAGCAGCACCTTGACGTTGGGACAGAACTTGCGGATGGTCGCGAAGGCCGCGACCGCATCCTTGCGGGTGGCGGGGCTGCCGCAGACGCCGACCAGGGGATGATCGCCGTAGCTGAACGTGACCGTCTTCGGGTTGTCCGTTCGCGGCGCGGTTCGCCGGTAGACCTCGAGGACTTCCTGAGTGATGCGATCGACCAGTGCGTCGTTCATGTTCAGCGTCCGATGTCGGTGGCCTGAGGCCAGTGTCGTGGGGCTCGAGGCGGGACGGGCGCGCGGGCGGATTCAGCCGCGTGCGAGGTTCAGCCTGCCGCCGGTTTCTTTGCGAGTTTGACCGAATCGACCACCGCCACGATGGCCGAGCCGATGGGGGAGGGCTCCGTTATCCCGAGGACGAGCTGGGCCGAGCCGCCCTCCTGGATGACCAGGACCCGGTCGCCGACGCCGGCGTCGACGACGTCGAAGGTGATGATGGCATCGCCCTTGGGGTTGCCCTCGACGTCGATGGGCTGGACCCAGAGGGTCTTGAGGCCGTGGTAGCAGCTCTCCTTGACCGTGGAGACCACATTTCCGATGACCTTGCCCAGCAGCATCGGTTCACCTCACAGGG
>VFMC01000584.1 GCA_006515795.1 Acidimicrobiaceae bacterium
AGGGTTCCGCCGAGGTCATCATTGCCAAGCACCGGTCGGGTCCAACGGGTGTGGTGCGGTTGGTGTTCAACGGTGCCTACACGCGATTCGACAACGCCGCCAAGGGCCTGAACTGATCGCCAACCTCGCCGGCCGAGGGCGATCGAGACCCACCGCTGCAGTCGCCGCTCAGGCGTTGGCGGTGGCGGGCAGCGGGTGGTGCACGGTCACCCGCGGCGTGTGCGCATCCAGTTCGGGCGAATCGTCCAGCAGCACAGCGTGGGCACGGGCCCGATCGGCCTCGGTGAACGGCCGAGTGGTGTGACAGAACTCAACCATGTTGTTGCTCGGGTCGCGGATGTAGATGCTGGTGCAGAACTCGTGATCCACCTCGAGCACCGTGTGTCCGTGACTGCGCCACCGGTCACGATGACGGTCGAGGTCGCCGCGGGTGGGGGCATCGAAGGCGATGTGGTTCACCCACCACGGCAGGCCGGCCGCGGCGTTGATGTCGACGGGGAACGAGTCGCCGATGCCGGCGTCGTGGATCTCCCAGAAGGCGATGAGGCCGCCCTCTCCTGACACGTCGCCCGACGTCACCCCGGCGCCGGTCGTGTCGTAGAAGAAGTGCTTGCTCCAGCCGGCATGCTCGCCGGGCCGTTGGGCAGGTGTCGGCGAGGTGACGACCTTGGCGAGCGCGAATCCCATCACCTCTGTGTAGAAGTGATGCGTGGCGGCGGTGTCGCTGGTGGCAAGTGCAACGTGGTGGAACCCCATGGCCGGAAAGTCTCGCGCTTTCCGGCGTGGGGGTGAGCCTCGGAGCCAGGCACACTGTGCGCCGTGTTCGGTGAAGGCCTCCTGCTCGGTGACGACCTGATCGTTTGGATCCTGCTCGCGCTCGGCGGAGCGATGTTCGCCGGCAACGTCGTCGCCCTCGTCCGGCCTCCCGAGGTGAAGCAAGCCGAGGGTGACCTCGACAGCGCCCCGCGCGGTCGCAGCATCGTGATGGCGGCGATCGGTTTCGTCTGCGCGGTTGCTGCGCTAGCCGCGCTGCTCAGCTGAGCGACGTTGCTCCAGCGCTGTTCCTACTGGGTGTTGCGTTGCACGCGCTCGGCGAGAGCAGCGAGGTCGGCGCGGAAGGCGATCTCGTAGCGCGCCTGTTGGGCAGCCAGCTTGACCTGGGCGGTGCGTACGGCCTCGATCAGTTCGGAGCTGA
>VFMC01000585.1 GCA_006515795.1 Acidimicrobiaceae bacterium
GGCCAGCATGTTGCCCGACTCGATGTCGGGCACCAGCAGGATGTCGGCCTGGCCGGCGACCGCCGACTTGATGCCCTTGGTGCGGGCGGCGACGATGGAGATGGCGTTGTCGAAGGCCAGCGGGCCGTCGAGCAGACCGCCCGTGATCTGGCCGCGGTCGGCCATCTTGCACAGCGCGGCGGCGTCGAGCGTGGCCTGCATCTTGGGGTTCACGGTCTCGACGGCGGCGAGGATCGCCACCTTGGGCTCGGGCACCTTGAGCATCTGCGCCAGCTCGATGGCGTTCTGCACGATATCCACCTTGTCCGCCAGCGTCGGCGCCACGTTGACCGCCGCGTCGGTGATCAGCAGCGGCCGCGGATAGGTCGGCACGTCCATCACGAACACGTGGGTGATGCGGCGCGCGGTGCGCAGCCCCCTGGCTTTGTCCACCACCTCGCTCATCAGTTCGTCGGTGTGGAGCGAACCCTTCATCAGCGCCTCGACGCTGCCCTCGCGCGCCAGCGCGACGGCGGTCTCGGCGGCGGCATGGCTGTGCGGCACGTTGATGATGGCGGTGCCGGCAAGATCGAGGCGATATTGCTCGGCGAGGGCGCGTATCTTGTCCTCGGGGCCGATCAGGGTCGGCACGATCAGCCCGCGATCGCGGGCCAGCAGCGCACCGCGCAGCGATTCGGCATCGCAGGGGTGGGCCACGCCCATGGGAATCGGATCGAGGCCGCGGGTGATTTCGAGCAGGTGCTCGTAGCGGGCCTTTTTCGTCGCCGAGAGGCGCAGCTCCGGCAGCGTCACCTTGGGTCGGCGGATCTTCTCGGTCGGCGCCAGCACCTCGGCTTTGCCGTCGATGACCTTCTCGCCCTCCTGGTTGACGCACTGGCAGTCGAAGACGATGTGGTGGTTGTGGTCGAACTTGCGCTGGCAGGTGACGGTGACGGTCAGCGTGTCGCCGATGCGCACCTGCCGCGAGAAATGCAGCGACTGGTCGACATAGACGGTGCCGGGGCCGGGAAACTCGGTGCCGAGCACGTTGGATATCAGCACGCCCCCCCACATGCCGTGGGCCACCACCTCGCGGAACATCGAGGAGCGGGCATATTCCGGATCGACGTGGGTCGGGTTGATGTCGCCGGACATGATGGCGAACATCTGGATGTCCTCGGGACGCATGGTGCGCGTCAGCGATGCGCTGT
>VFMC01000163.1 GCA_006515795.1 Acidimicrobiaceae bacterium
CCCCCGCCGGTCCGGCGCCGGTGACCACCCCCACCACTGCGCCCCCCGGCGCGGCGCCGGTCAACACCGCGCCAGCCACGGCATCGTCGCCGTCCACGGCGGCCGGCGACCTTTGGCAGTTCATCAGCCCGAAGACGGCGTTCGATTCCGTGGGTAGCGGCCGGGCGGTGAGCGGCGGCGCGCCGCAGACAGTCCGTGTCAACAACCTCGCCGGCGTACCGTCGGCCACGTCTGGAGTGATGCTCCGGCTCACCGCGTCGAGCGCAGCAGGTGCCGGCTACCTCACGACTCATCCGTGTGACATCGGCGCGCCTCCCGTGTCGACGTTGAGCTTCGGCTCGCGGGGCACGGCGGTTGGAACATCGATCGTCGAGGTCGTCGGCGGCAACGTCTGCGTCACCGTCAGCACTGCAGCGCGCGTGAAGGTTGAGGTGATCGCGGCCCGCGCCGCGAAGGGCGTCGGTCTGTCGCCGGTGAGCGCCGCTCGTGCGCTCGACACCCGGTCGAGCGGTAGCCGGATCGGACCTGGCGCCTCGGTGTCGATCAGCCCTGCCGCGCTCGGTGTCGGTAGCGGAACCCAAGCGCTGACAGCCACTGTCACGATCGTGAACCCGGCGAAAGGCGGAACGCTGTCGATGGGCTTCTGCGGGCAGGGTCCGTGGACCACACAGTTCAGTGGCGACCCGGTGTCGTCGTTCGCGATCACGATGCGGGTCACGGGCGCCGGCTGGTGTCTGACCAGTTCCGTCGCTACCGACGTGATCGTCGATGTGGTCGGCAACTGGGGCACCGGCACGGCGCCGGTTGCCCTCGATCCGGCGCGGATCTTCGACTCCCGCACGACTGGGTCGCCCGTCGGACCCGATCAGGTGGCCGTGCCTGTGGCCGGCCTCGGTGGGGTCGCCGGCGGTGCGACCTCTGCTGTGCTGGCGATCACGATCGTCGCGGGCGCCAGCGGTACGGCGGTCTTCGCCGTCCCGTGCGGCGAGGGACGCAGCGCCGGTTCAGTGGTCGCGATCTCGGCGGGCCGCGTCTCCACCGCGGTGGTTCCAGTGCGGCTCGGAGGCGGAGCCGTGTGCATCTCATCACTGCAATCGGTCGACGTGATCGTCGACGTGGTCGCCGCCGCCTGACGGCCGCTCAGCCCAGGCCGCGGGAGTCTTGCTTGAGGGCGGTGTCGACCGACAGCGCCGCGGCCACAACCAGGGTGTTCAACGGTTGGGGCAGTTGGCGGTGGATCTGCACGACGTAGTTGTCGGCCGTGGTGAAGAGGGTCTTGGCGATGCCTTCGAACGTCTTGGTGATGCGCGCCACCTCTGCGCCGCCGTGATCTTCGATGCGGAAGTTCCATGCCCGCCAGTTCTCGGCCCGGATCGAGCCGTAGGTGTGCGGGCCGGCTTGCAGCGTGAAGTGGATCTTGCCGAACACGTTGTCCTGCACGATTCGCCCGATCTCCTGATCGTTCCCATCGCTCACGATGACGGTGCTCTTCATCACCTTGGCCGGTCGGGTGAGTCGTAGCAGCACGACGCCGGATGCGTCGCTGATCTCGAGCCGGTGGGTCATGAACTGGTCGAGGTTGGTGACCAGGCGCATCACCTTCTTGGCGGCGCTCTGGCCTACTTGGTTGACGGCAGCGATCTGTTGGCCGTGCTGGTTGAACACGCCGTACTGGTTGTTGAGCTCGATGATCTTGGCCTTCTGGTTCACCACCAGGATCGGCTCGTCGAAGATGCTGCCGGTGCCCTGGAACGCGACCTCCCCGAGGTTGGCGCTGCGGCGGGTGCCGTCGCCCGACAGTTGCCGCTGGATGTTGGTCGTGTCGCCCTCGTTGCCGACGGTCATCGCTCTGTCGACGCGGTCCATTCGCGTTGCTTGCCCGGCGCCTGCCTGCGCGGGACCGCCTTGCACGGGATCGTTGCCGGTGATGCCGTTGTCGCTCACGTGGTCGGTCCACGAAGCGCCGTTCCAGTAGCGGTGCTGGTGGCGATTCGTGGGGTCGGGGTACCAGTTCGCCGGTGTCGAGCTCATCGCCCGAGTGTAGATGCGGTGGGTCAGTGCAACTCGTGCGCCATGAGGATGACCTCACGGCCGAACGGGTCGAGCTGGCGACCGGCGATGCGCTCGATCACCGTGATGGCCTGCGAAGGATCGTCGACCAGGCCGCTCCAGCGGATGTAGCCGCCCATGATCCCGACGATCTTGTCGTCGACGTTCTCGTTGTGCACGATCACCTTGACGTTGGCCTCGAGCAGCTCGTGCAGCTCGGTGTAGAACGCCTTGAGCCACAAACTGAGATCGTCGAGGCCGGTGAACGGACGGTGACGGTAGGGCATCGAGAGTTCGTCGTAGTTGTGCAGGTTGTGTGGCGCCGGGATGATGCTGAGGAGGCATCCGAAGCCGTTCTCGCGCAGCCAGATGATCTCCTCTTGGCGGCGCACCCGTCGATGGTTGTCGCCGTACCCACCGGGTCGCTCACAGATGGCGAGCTTGTCCTTCATGATCCAGGTGAAGTTGCGAGGAGTGATGCCGAGGGCCCACTTGCCGCGAAGACGGGGTGGCATCAGCAGCTCACAGGTCGAAGATCGAAGAGGATCGGGCTTGGCACAAGGTGGCCAGGCTATCCGAGACGTTCGTCCAATCTTGAAGGCGGGCCGACCGTGACCGAGAGTCGTTGCTGACGGCGTTCCACGCGCCATCCGCCGGTGACATCGCAGCCGGTCGCGTCGCCGCGGGCGACTGCCAGAACGCGGTGAACCGTGGCCAGATCGGGAGGGTGCCGGTCGTGGCCGAGCCGGTCGTGGCCGAGTTGGTCTTGGAGCTGGTCATGGATCTGGTCTTGGATCTGGTCGAGCCCGGTGAGCCACCGCCGGATCGCCCTCCTGGCAAGGGGTAGCGGTGCGGTGGCCAGGGCGCGGGCATCGGTGGGGTCGATCGCCGCGGCCAGTTCGTCGAGCAGGTCGGTGTCGTCGCGGATGATGTCTGCCTGGCGGGTGAGAACCGGCACCAGATCGCGACCGGCTGTGCTGGAGAGCAGCGGAAGCACGTCGTGGCGCACCCGGTTGCGGGTGAACCGGCGGTCGCTGTTGCTGGCATCGTCGACCACGGTGAGCTCGAACGCGTGGCACAACGCTTCGGTCTCGGTGCGGCGCAGCGCCAGCAGCGGCCGTCGCGGTCCGGGGCGCATGCCGGCAAGGCCGTTGCCGGCAGCGCCGCGCAGCATGTTGAGCAGCACGGTCTCGGCCTGATCGTCGGCGGTGTGCCCCGTGAGCACGTCGGCAGGCAGCACCGAGTACCGCGCCGATCGGGAGCGGGCCTCGAGGTTCGGGCCCGCCGGCACATCGACGATCTCGCCGCGGAACGCGGCGCCGAGCCGCGCGCATGAGCCGGCGACGATCTCTGCCTCCGCCGCAGATCCTGCGCGGATCCCATGGTCGACGTGCACCGCTGTGACCTGGCACCCGGCTGCAACGGCGAGCGCGAGCAGTGCAGTGGAATCGGCTCCGCCCGACACCGCGCAGGTGACGGCAACGCCAGGCGGAGGAAAGGTGGTGCGGGCGAGCAGGTCGCGGACGAGCGTCGCGGCGCTCGGCTGAAGCGCCGGCGCCGACTTCATCCGACGGTCAGTCTTCGTCGCCGCGGCGGTGGCGCTTGCCGGGGTACTGCTGGGCCACGACGGTCTTGAAGTACGCAGCGACCAGGCCGCCAACGGCGAGGACGCATACGAATGTGAGGATCAGGCCGATCCACCAGTGCCAGATGTTTGCGGCGAGCATCGCGCCAGCGTAGCGAGAACGGTGCCGGCCGGCCCACTCCGGTCGCCACCGGTCGCTCAGCTAGCTGGCTCTTCGCCGCCGGAGGCGTCGCCGTCGAAGGCCTCGCCGAAGCAGTTCTCGATCCTGGCCAGGAGGTGGTCGGGCATCTCGTCGCTGTGGCACTTCTTCGCCACCACGATCTTGAGCTCGGCGTGGAACTCGAACGCCTCGACGCAATTCGGGCATCGTTCGAGGTGGGCGCGGATCGCCAGGTGGGCCTCCTCGGACAGCTCGCTGTCGAGGAACAGCTCGAGCTCGCGAAGCGTCTCGTTGCAGTCATCCATGGGCGGGCACTTCCGGTGTGGCGTCGATGATGCCGTGCTCGGGGCCCTCCGTGGGGGGAGCGGTGAGGCCGCGAGCGACGGCGTAGTCGAACAACCGCCGCTGCATCGACTTTCTTCCCCGATGCAGGCGAGACATCACCGTGCCGATCGGGATGTCGAGCATCTCGGCGATCTCCTTGTAGGCGAAACCCTCCACATCGGCCAGCAGCACCGGTAGCCGGAACGACTCGGGGAGATCCTCCAGCGCCTGCTTCACCTCGTCGTCGGTGAACAGGTCGAACATCTGGTCTTCGGCGCTGTTCAGCGCACCGATGCGGCGGTACATGTAGAGGTCCTCGACGTCGTCGAGCTCGGTCTCCTGTGGCCGCCTCTGCTTCGAACGGTAGGAGTTGATGAACGTGTTGGTGAGGATGCGGAACAGCCAGGCCCGCAGGTTCGTTCCGTCTTCGAAGCTGGCGAAGGCGCGAAAGCCGCGGAGGTAGGTCTCCTGGACGAGGTCTTCGGCGTCGGCGCTGTTGCGGGTCATGCGCATCGCCGCGCTGTAGAGCTGGGGCGCGTACTGCATCGCCTCCTTGGCGAACGAGTCTCGATCGGCCATGACTCGACCCTACGTCACGTGTCGAGCTGAGTGACGAAGACGTCGACCGTTCGGATGAACCGCTCGAGCATCTCGGCCAACTGCTGGCGCTCGTCGGGGGCGAAGGCGCCGAGCAGGTGGGTCATCAACTGCCGTCGGCGATCGTCGACGTCGGAGTGGCGATCGCGTCCGGCAGGGCTGATGGCCACCATCACGACGCGACCGTCGTCGTCGCACGACATCCGGGTGGCGAGGCCGACGTTGACGAGCCGCTGCACGGCTCTGGTGGCGGTGGAGGGATCTACGCGCAGCGCATCGGCGAGCTCGCTCATCCGCATCGACTTCTGCTGCGCGAGCAGATCGAGGGTGTCCATCTGGCCCTGCTCGAGGGCATCGTTGCCGGTGCCGAACAGATGATCGCGCAAGGCGCTCATGGCCGCGCCACGCCTCAGCTCGATCCACGCCAGCCCGATGCGGACGGCCAACTGGAGCTGGTCGGGGTCGTTGAGGTCGACGGGGTTCTGGGACGACATGCGGCCAGTAGGGTACTGCCGATGTCCGAAAGCGGGGCTCACCAGCCGACCACGCCGCTCGATGCCCTAGGTGTGCTGGCCAGCCAGGACGTGATGATCACCGAAGGGCTGCGCCATGTGGAGATGTACACCGTGCGTGGGCTGCTCACCATCTTGTGGCACGAGCCGGGAGGCGATCTCGTCGCCAAGCCCGCCGCGCTGGTGCTGTGCGGCGGGGCGATGGGCGGTCTCCTCGGTCCGGCCGACGGCCTGTACCACCGCCTCGGTGTGGAGTGGGCGGCGCGTGGCGTGCCGGTGCTGCGGGTGAGCTACCGCACCGCGAACGACCTCGACGCGTGCTGTGTCGATGTGGCTGCGGCGGTGCAGCTCGCGGTCGGCGCCGGCGGCGCCGAGCGGGTGGTGGTGATGGGCCACAGCTTCGGCGGGGCAGTGGCCGTGCGCGTCGGCGTGGGGCTCGACTGGGTGGTGTGCGGGGTGGTCACGTTCGCGACGCAGTCGGCGGGTTGTGAGATCGCCGCCAGTTTGGGCGACACGCCGTTGCTCTTGTTCCACGGCGATCGCGACGAGATCTTGCCGTTCGAGGCGAGCGAGATGGTGCGCGCCATCGCCGGCACGGGTGAGCTGGTGCGCCTGCCCGGCGACGGACACATGATGGCGAGGAGCGCCGACGTGTTGTGGGAGCGCCTGGAGGAGTGGTTGCCCGGCGTGCTGCAGCTCTGATGCCGGGCCGTCCCCCGCCACCAAACCGATCTGGGCCGCTGTTTTCCCGGCGGCCGAGACAGGATCGGCCCAGATCTTGGATGACGACGCCCGGCAGGTGATCAGGAACCGGGCGGGCGGTACACGCTCGGCGCCTGGACGGCGCGGTCGATCTCCTCGGGAGTGAGCAGCACGATCGTGCGGGTGGCGGCCATGCCGCTCGCCCCGACCTGCAGACCGATGGAAGCCGCGGCGACGTTGTCGGGCAGGTCGACCACGACGTACGCGTCGCCTTCGCCGAACCCGAAGTAGAAGCTCTCGACCGAGCCTCCTAGCTGGGCGATCGACGACTCGACGGCGGTCTTTCTGGCGCTGCCGCCGACGGCCATGACCCCCTTGACCCCTTCGGCGGAGTAGTTGGCGATGATCAGGTACTTCGACATGTGTGACCTCCGAGGTTCAGTGATCCGTTAACTCTCCGCCTTCCGATGTGGTGGCGCAAGATGCCGTTTCCCCGCCTCCCCGCCGTTGCGCCGATCCCCGCCGCCTCCCAATCGATCTGGGCCGTTGTTTTCCCGGCGGCCGAGACGGGATCGGCCCAGATCTTGGCTGACGACGCCCGGCCGGTGGCGGTGGCGACCGCGGTCAGGGCGGGGTGACCCAGTCGATCCATAGCTTGGAGGCGTCGACGGGATCCACCTTCACCTTGAGCCGTGAACCCACCTGTGCCCGCCCGAGGTGCAGTTGCTGGACCATCTCCTGGCGTTTCACCGGCATCGGCACGCCGCCAGGCATCATCACCAACAGCTCCAGCTCGACGACCGGGTTGAGGTTCATCGACGCCCCGGTCTGGCGCGACGCCGTCACCGTGGCGATCGCGTCGACACCATTGGTGATCGCCCCTGTGGCCGCGACCGTGCCCTGCGCCATCGCCGCCATCATCTGATTGGCCTGGGCCATCTGGGCCTGTGCCTGCTCCATCTGGGCCTTGACCGGATATTGCTCGCGGATCGCCTTGCCCTGGTCGTTGAGCTTCTTGATGTCCTTGAAGAAGCCCACCAGGTCAGGCGCCTTGGTACGCGTCGGAGAACGCTCGGGCCACGGCCGGGTCACCCTGGATGCGGGCGTTCCATCCGTCGTGGGCCTGTTGCCACGAGGCCCCGTCGATCCCGCGCGATGCGGCGATCCCGGGGAGCAGCGACTGGTCGTAGTTCAGCGGTGCGATCGCCTTGACGACCGATGCGTACTGCTGCAGGCCGACGCCGGCAATCGGGTCGAGACCACCCGGTTGCGCCGCCAGGTTTCCGGCGGCCGCGGCTTGATGGGCCGCGGCCTGCTGCATGACGGCCTGTTGCTGGGCCATCGCCTGGGCCTGGAAGACCTGTGCGTTGGCAGCCATCTGCTGCGCCTGATCGATCATGCCGGGCGCTGCCGCCACGCCGTCCTTCATGTCTTTCATCTGCTTGAAGAATCCCATTTGCCCACCCCATCAGCTAGTCGGTTTTGGTCGACCTTACGCCTCGCTGCCATGGAAGTCGATGCCCGATCGCGTCCTCGCCACTAGGGTCTCGGCGCAATGAGCTTCGACGATCCGTTCGGCTTCGACAGCGTCGATCTCGATTGGTTGCGGGCCAAGGCGGGCGCGAAGTGGCACCGAAGTCATGGTCGTCAGGGCCTGCTCGCCGCATGGGTGGCCGACATGGACTTCCCGCCGGCTCCGGCGGTGCTCGGCGCGCTGTCCGCGCGCATCGGACGTGGCGACCTCGGCTACCCCGACTGGGGCTACCCCGGGCCGCGCTCTCCCGCATGTCGGCTCTTCGCCGAGCGTGCCGCGCGGCGCTACGGCTGGCAGTTCGATGCGGACGAAGTCCGGGAGCTCTGCGACGTGGTCCAGGCCGTCCAAGTGATGCTCCACCTCGCCACCGCGCCTGGCGACGCAGTCGTGCTGCACACCCCGTCGTACCCACCGCTGTGGCGCTCGCTCGCCGCAATGGGACGCCGCCAGATCGACGTGCCGGCGCATGCCGATGCCGACGGTGTTCACTTCGACTACGACGAGCTCGAGGCGACCCTCGCCACGGATCCGGCGAAGGCGCTGATGTTGTGCCATCCGCACAACCCCACCGGCCATCGCTTCGATCGAGACGAACTCACCCGGCTGGTCGCGATCGCCGAGCGGTTCGACCTCGTGATCATCAGCGACGAGATCCACGCCGACCTCACCTTCGACGCCCCCCACATCCCGATCGCAGCGATCCCGGGTGCAGCCGCGCGTACAGTCACCGTCCACTCACCATCGAAGGCGTTCAACCTCGCCGGCATGCGCCACGCCGTCGCCCATGTGGGGCCACCCCATCTCCGCGACGGCCTTGCCGCGCTCCCCGACCACCTGCTCGGAGCGGTCAACCTGCTTGCCGCCGAGGCCACCGTGGCCGCGTGGACGCTGGGCGACGAGTGGCTCGACGCATTGCTCGTCCATCTGGATCGCAACCGGAGGCTGCTTGCCGACCGGCTCGCCGAGCACCTGCCGGCGGTCGGGTATCGCCGGCCGCAGGCCACCTACTTGGCCTGGCTCGATTGCCGTCGTCTGGGTTTCGGCGACGAACCGGTGCGCGAGTTCCGGCGTGGTGGCGTGGAGTTGAGCGACGGCAACGACTTCGGCCCGCTCGGCGCGGGCCACGTTCGCCTGAACCTGGCCACGTCGTCGTCGATCGTCGAGCAGATCGTTCTCGCAATGGCTTCTCGCGCCTCGACCAGTGGGGATCAACCCGGGGGTTAACCCCACCAGAGCTTCGCCGGGCGGCTGGATGGCGGCCGCGGACGCGGCTCGTCACGCTTGAGGCATGCTTCGACATCTCGCCTCCGCCTGCTATCGCCACCGCCGCGTCACCGTGCTCGCATGGGTGCTGGCCGTCGTGGGCATCTCCTTCGCCGCCGGTGCATCGGGCGGTGAGTTCGCCCAGGGCGGGCGTCTGCCGGGCACCGACAGCGACCTCGCCTACCAGCTGCTCCTGAGCGAGGCTCCCGACGATGCCAACATCGCCGGCGACTCGGTGCAGTTGGTGTTCGCCGACGACGCGGGCGTCACGGAGCCGTTGGTGGCGCAACGCATCGAGAACTTCCTCCACGAGGTGGCGGTCACCCCCGGTGTGCTCGTCAGCCCTGCGTCGGCCGCGGACCTGCTGGTGGCCCCAGATGGCACCGTTGCCACAGGCTCGTTGACGCTCGACGAGGACGACGCCGCGGTCACGGCGTTGCTCGAGGGTCAGCGGGAGGTGCTTGCCGACACCGGTACCGCCGTGGAGTTCGGCGGCTACCGCTTCCAGGACGGCGGCGTGCCCACCACCGAGGCGTTCGGCCTGCTCGCGGCGATGGCTGGTGGCGATGGGCCTGCCCATCCTCACTGCGCTGTTCGGCATCGTGGTCGGCCTGGCCGGGGTCGAGCTGTGGGCGGCCGTGGTGGAAACACCGGACTTCACCGTGCAAGTGGCTTCGATGGTGGGTCTCGGTGTTGGCATCGACTACGCGCTCTTCGTCGTCACCCGCTACCGCGAGGCACTGCGTCGCACCGACGACCCGTTTGCAGCGACATTGGAGGCCATCGACACCGCCGGCCGGGCCGTGGTGTTCGCGGGCATCACCGTGATGATCTCGATGCTCGGCATGCTGCTGATGGGCATGTCGTTCCTGAACGGTCTGGCGCTCGGCACTTCGTCGGCCGTGCTCGTCGCCGTGCTTGCCGCAGTCACGCTGCTGCCCGCCGGCCTCGGGTTCGTCGGCCGGCGCATCGACAGGTTGTCGATCCATCGCCGCGCCGAGCGCGCCGGCGAGTCCGGCTGGCATCGCTGGGGCCGTTTCGTGCAGCGACACCCTGGTGCCTGCGCGGTGGCCGGCGTGGGGTTGTTGGCGGCACTCGTGGTGCCCTCGTTCTCGATGCGCTTCGCGTCGGCCGATGCCGGCAACGACCCGCGTGGTTCCACCACCCGCGCGGCCTACGACACGCTGGCGGCCGGGTTCGGGCCTGGCTACAGCGGTCCACTGCTGGTGGTCACGAGACTCGCCGGCGATCCCACCGCAGCCGAGCGCCTGGCCGCTGACATCGCGACCGCACCTGGTGTAGCCGCGATCGCCGGGGTCGATGTGGTGCCGTCGGGAACGGTTGCCGTGATCACGGTGATTCCTGCCACCGGCCCACAGCACGAGGCCACCGCAACCCTCGTGCACCACTTGCGCGACCACGTCATTCCGGGCAGCGGCATTGCCGCCCACGTCGGCGGACAGACGGCCGGCGACGTGGACTTCTCCGAGCAGATGTCGTCGCGGCTGCCGATCTTCATCGGCGCCGTCCTGGTGCTCAGCTTCTTGCTGCTGATGGTGGTGTTCCGTTCGCTGCTCGTGCCGCTGAAGGCGGTGCTGTTGAACCTGCTGTCGATCGGCGCCGCCTACGGCGTGCTGGTTGCCGTGTTCCAGTGGGGCTGGCTCGGCGGGCTGGTGGGTGTCGAGGAGGGCGCCCCGATCGAGCCCTGGGCACCGATGATGCTGTTCGCCATCGTGTTCGGCCTGTCCATGGACTACGAGGTGTTCCTGCTCGCCTCGGTGAAGGAGCGCGTCGACCGCGGCGAGACCAACAGCCACGCGGTGGTGGAAGGTCTCGCGTCGACGGCGCGGGTGATCACTGCCGCCGCTGCCATCATGGTGTGCGTGTTCGGCACTTTCGTCCTCGGTGACCTACGGGCGATCAAGTTGATCGGCCTCGGTCTGGCGGTTGCTGTGCTGCTCGACGCCACCATCGTGCGCATGCTGCTGGTGCCGGCAACGATGGAGCTGCTCGGCGATCGCAACTGGTGGCTCCCCCGCCGA
>VFMC01000164.1 GCA_006515795.1 Acidimicrobiaceae bacterium
CCGACGCAGGCCCCGCGAACGCCGTGGAACCACCCGATCACGCCGCATCGCCGGTTCGCGTACACGACGGTGCCGCTCGAGCAGGCCAAGGCCGTCCGGCGCACCTTCGGATGCACGTTCAACGACGTGGTGATGGCGGTGTGCAGCGGCACGCTTCGGCGGTACCTCGTGAAACACGATGCGCTCCCGGTGGAAAGCCTGATCGCGATGGTGCCGGTGAGCGTGCGCAGCGGCACCGAGGACGACGCATACCAGAACCGCGTGTCGGCACTGTTGGCCGATCTCGCCACGAACGAGGCCGATGTCGCCAAGCGATTGCGGCGCGTGCAACAGAGCATGACCGCGGCGAAGGAGAACCTGGCCGCGATCCCGGCCGAGACGCTGCAGGACTTCACCCAGTTCGCGCCACCAGCGGTGGCGGCCAGGGCGATGCGGATGTACAGCCGGCTACGGATCGCAGATCGCATGAACCCGCCGTTCAACCTCGTCATCTCCAACGTTCCCGGTCCATCGCAGCCGCTGTACTCGGCCGGGGCGAAGCTCGAGCACTTCTATCCGGTCAGCGCGCTCGCCGACGGCCAGGGCCTGAACATGACCGTGCAGAGCTACAACGGCAACCTCGATTTCGGGTTCATCGCCTGCCGCGACCTGGTTCCGGATCTGTGGCTGATGACCGAGTTGCTGCAGGAGAGCATGCAGGAACTGCTCGATCTCGCCCGCGCGTGACTCCGAGCACACCCCCATCGGGACGTTCGTCCCTTCTCCCTTGGTGCCGGCGGCGGGACAATCGAGCCAATGAATATTTGCGTTCGCAACAATCCCCCCACCGGACGCATGGCGAGGCACTGGCTCTTCGTCGTTTCGGTGGTCCTGGTCCTCGGGCCGCTCGTAGCCGCGAAGAGCGCCGATGCCGGCGGTCCTAGCACCGTCGTCGTCTCGGGCGGGCTGACCCCCCAGGTGCTCACCGTCGCGGTCGGTACCACCGTGACCTGGGAGCTGGCCGACAGCGGCAAGCACCGGATCAGATCGACCACCGACGCATTGCGCTTCGACTCCGGTGGCCTCGATGCCGGGTCGTCGTTCTCGTTCACCTTCGCCACGGTCGGCACCTTCACGTACCGCGACGAGGAGAACAAGGACTCCGACGCCTACCTGGGCGCGATTGCCGTAGTGGCGTCCGAGCCCGTGGGCGGCGGAGGCGGCGGGGGCGGTGGCGGAGGGATCCCCGTCCCTCCGTCCACTGGCCCCACCACCGTCGGGATCGCCAACCGCGCCTTCTCGCCCGCCTCGATCAGCATCGCCACCGGGTCGACGGTGATCTGGCGGAACAACGACCGGGATCCCCACACCGTCACCCACAACGGCGGCACCTTCGACAGTGGCAGCTTCGGAACCGGCGCCTCGTACCAGCACACCTTCGCCACGGCCGGCACGTTCTCCTACTTCTGCGACATCCACCCGAGCATGACCGGCGTGGTGTCGGTCTCCAACCCGGCGCCGGGAGGGACGCTGCCGCCTCCCCCGCCACCACCTCCCGCCCCGACCGTCCCGCCCGCCGGTCAGCCGTCGACCCCTGCTGCTCCCGTTGGTTCGAACTCGGTTCGGATCGTCGACTTCGCCTTCCAGCCCGCGTCTCTGACGGTCTCGGCCGGCACCAGGGTGACGTGGACGAACGCAGGCCAGGCTCGCCACACCGTGGCCGCCAACGACGGCTCGTTCACCAGCCCCGACATCCGCTCGGGAACCTCATACGACCGCCTCTTCGACGCACCGGGAACGTTCCTCTACTTCTGCGACATCCATCCCGACATGACCGCCACGATCTCGGTCACCGGAACCGGAGGAGAACCGCCGCCGCCCCCGCCACCACCGACCGCACTTGCGCCGGTCACGGCGTCGGGCGACATCCAGATCGCCGACTTCTCGTTCGCCCCGCGGAGCATCACCGTGACGGCAGGCGACTCGCTGACGTTCGTGAACACCGGCGCGGCGCGCCACAGTGCCACCGCCAAGGACGGCTCGTTCGACACCGGCCTCCTCGCGCGGGGCGGCAGCTCCCGGCGGACCTTCGCAGCACCGGGCACGTTCCCGTACTTCTGCACCATCCACCCGGACATGACGGGCACGGTGCTGGTCACCGGGGTGAACGGCGAGCCTCCCCCACCGGCCAAGGAACGCCCACCTGTTGCCGCCGGATCAGGTGACGTGCAGATGGTCGACTTCGCCTTCAGCCCCACCCAGGTCACCGTGGCCGCCGGAGGCTCTGTCGCCTTCGTGAACGCGGGTTTGGCGCCGCACACAGCGACAGCCCGCGACAAGTCGTTCGACAGCGGCATGGTGCAACCAGGCGGTAGCTACCGCGCCTCGTTCCCGACGCCCGGCACGTTCTCGTTCTTCTGCACCATCCATCCGGACATGACCGGAACGGTGCTGGTGGCGGGCGCCGACGGTGCTCCCCCGCCGGCAGAGGTTGCATCGTCGCCGGCGTCCGCGGGCACCCCGATGGTCGTCGACGTGCAAGTGCTGGGCGAGTCCTTCGAGCCGGCCGACGTACGCGTCGCCCAAGGCGGCACGGTCACGTGGACCGTGGTCAGCCGCAGCCCACACATCATCGAGGCCGACGACGGCACCTTCGTGAGCGACATCATCACCAGCACGAGCACCTACAGCTTCACGTTCGACACCCCGGGCCGGTTCGAGTACCACGACGGGCTCACCGACCGGATGAGTGGATCGGTGACGGTCGTGGCCGACCCCTCCGCGCTCACCGCCGGCGAGGCGGCCGACGGCACCAAGGCAGCAGTCCGGATCATCGACCTCGACTACGACCCGCGGGAGGTCACCGTGGTGAAGGGCGGCACGGTGACGTGGACGAACATCGGTCAAGCGCCACACACCGTCACTGGCCGCGACGACGGCTGGACGTCGGACCTGCTGCAGACAGGCGACCAGTTCGCTCAGGTGTTCCCCACCGTCGGCAGCTTCGAGTACTTCTGCACGCTGCACCCCGACATGGTCGGCACCGTCGTGGTGACCGAGAGCCTCGGCGCGCCTCCGCCCCCGGTAGCGCCTCCCGCTGCCGCGATCATCGCGCCGCCCACCGGTGGCAGCCGCAGCAGCGGCGCCGCCACACTCGCCCTGACGCTCGTCGGTGGCCTCCTGCTCGGCGCGGCTGCGTTCACCGTCGGGCGCATCACCAAGCACGGCGCGATGCCGGCGACGAGCTGACTCGCCTCACCGGTCGCGCAACCGGTCGACGGTGAACGCAGCTACCCGCTCGGCGACCATCACGGTGGGGAGATGCAGGTTGGCGCGGGGCGCTTCGGGCATCACCGAGGCATCGCACACCATCAAGCCGTCGTAACCGATCACCCGGCACGCGGGATCGACAACGGTGCCCATCGCGCAGGTACCGGCCGCGTGCACGTAGTCGCCGAGAGCGGCACGCACGCCGTCATGTGATCGGTCGTAGTCGCTCACCGCGCCGAGGAGGGCGAACGAGCGATGTTCGAGCACCCGTTCGGCAGCATCGATGGCCGCCGACATCGGCCGCCAGTCGCGCTCGTCGGTGAACATCCCGAACTCGACGATCGGGTCGACCGTGGGATCGTCACCGGCCAGGCGAACCGAGCCGCGCGACTTCGACCGCATCAACGCGGCCATCAGCAGGCCGAGTCGCGGCGCCGACCGATCGATTCCGTCGATCGGCACGAGCTGCACATCGTCCGTCTCGAACGGTGACGACAGCCGCGCCACGGTGGCGATCGGCAGCGCCGCCGGCGTCGGCGTCGGCGATTCGCCGAGCGTGATCGCGATCGGGAACGACGGATGGTCGTGGAGGTTGGCCCCGATGCCTGCCGCGTCGACCCGTGAGCGCAGCAGGATCGCCGGGGAGTGGATCGCGCCGGCGCTCACGATCACCAGGTCGGCTTCCAGCTCCTCGCCCGACGCCAGGCGCACCCCCCGGGCAACGCGCCCGTCAAGCAGAACCCGGTCGACCAGTGCGTCGCCGCGAACGACGAGGTTGGCTCGGCCGCGTGCGGGTTCGAGGTACGCGTCGTTCACCGACACCCGAGCACCGGCAGCCGATCGGGTGAGGTCGACGCCGCCGATCGCAGCGGGCTCGGCCCCGGCGAGCGCGACGTTCACCCGACCCCACTCGCTACGTGGGGCGCGGTGGAGTACCAGGGACGTGCGTTCGAACCACGGCGCCACGTCGTCCCAACCCCACCCGTCGCAGCCGTGATCGCGTTCCCATCCGTCGTAGTCGGATCGATGACCGGGCATCGCGACCATCGCGTTGATCGCCGACGAACCGCCGACACCGCGCCCGCGCACGTACGCACGAGGCGCCTGCCCTGGGGAGCGGACCGCCTGGAGTCCCGGCCAGTGCCGATCGGGCAGAGCCATCGCGGCTACGAATGACGAACCGGCGATCTCCGGTGGTGTCTCGGCGGAGCGGTGGTCGGGGCCCGCCTCGAGCAGGGTGACGTGGAAGTCGGGCTGCTCGCTCAGCCGCGCCGCGACGACCGCGCCGGCCGATCCGGCTCCGACCACGATGATCCGCCTCACCGTCTGCGGTTCGACCATCGGGTGTTCGACCATCGGGTGTTCGACCATCGAGTGTTCGACCATCGAGTGTTCGACCATCGAGTGAAGCATAGGAAGCCCCCGACCCGGCCGATCACGGATGCGCACCGCGACTTGTCTCCCGGCGGCGAGTTGGCCAGGCTGAAGGCCGTGCAACTGCGACGAGTGGACCCCGGGACCGCATCGACGGTCACGTCGACGCTCACCTCGGCGTTCGCCGCGCTTTTCCTGGTCGCCGCGTGCACCGGTGACCTCCAGGTCGCGGCGACGACCACGGTGCCGACGACGACCTCTCCACCGACGACGACGAGCACCACCACCACGACGACCAGCACAACCACCACGACCAGCACCAAACGCCGCCGACGTGCCAGGCGCGGCGACCCGGCTGACCACCTACCTGGGCTCGTTCGGCTTCCAGATGACCGAGCCCACCGACGGAGCCGGATACGAGGAGTTCCTCGACGTCACCAAGATCTACTTCTGGTCGGAGGCCGAGGCAGTGGCGAAGTCGGTGGCGCGAGCGATGGGCGGAGGCACCCTGGCGCCGATGCCCACTCCGGCACCGATCGTCGGGGCGATGGTCGGTCTCGGCGACGCCGGCGTGTTGGTGATGCTCGGCCGCGACCTGGCCCCGTCGTTCTGACCAGCTCGCCAGCGGCGCTCACGCGCCGCCGCGACCGACGGCAATAGTGGTGGTTCAAACGGCGTTATCATGTGGTCGCGCCTGCCCTGCGGGGTGGGTCGTAGAATGGAGCCGTGCCACGTCCTGCCAGAACCGGCGTCGAACTCGCCTTCGACCTCACCGAGTTCGGCATGCAGATGGTCGCCGCGAAACATGTCAGAGAACACCCCGACGCGACCGAGGCCGAAGTGGCCGCGCGGGTTCGAGAATGGCTGCTGGACCGCCCAGGCGCACCTCACGGCGACTGCCCCGGCCGCCCATGGCGCTGGCCGAACGAACGGTGAACCCGCTCGAGCGCTCGCTGCGCCAAGCGTCGTCCGACCTCGCCGAACTCGGCCACCGATTCGCCGTGGTCGGCGGGCTCGCCGTCTCGACATGGGCCGAGCCTCGCCTCACCCGTGACGCCGACCTCGCGGTCGCTGTTGCCAACGACACCGAAGCCGAGTCGCTCGTCGCCGCGCTAGGCGACCGTGGCTACTCGTTGATCGCCGCCGTCGAGCAGACCGCGACCGGCCGGCTCGGCACCGTTCGCCTCGTCCGCCGTGAAGATGGCGACGGAGTCGTCGTCGACCTCCTGTTCGCATCCACTGGGGTCGAGCACGAGATCGTCGACGGCGCAGTCCTGACAGCAGTGATCCCGGGTCTTGTCCTGCCGGTCGCCAGCGTCGGGCATCTCATCGCGATGAAGCTGCTCGCTCGCGACGATCGACACCGACCAACCGATGCCGACGACCTCACGTCATTGGCGCTCGCAGCAACTGACCATGACTGGGAGATCGCGCGAGGTGCTGCGTCGCTCATCGAGCAACGCGGATACGGCAGAGGACGCGACCTCATCGGGGCGTTGTCCGCCCTGCGAACAGCGACCAGTCGGAATTGACCCGTGAGGGCCAAGGAAGCTGTCCTCGAGGGGACCGCTGAACCGGTCAGACGGCTGGGCTGACATGCCCAGCTGTGACGTGCGCGCGCGAGAGAGACTGGACGCATGACGAGGTACGCCGACCCGCAGCGCTGTCCTGACTGCGGCACGGCGTTCGACGGAGCGGCTGCGTCGTGCGCGCACTGCGGGCTCTCGCTGTTCGGCCCCGTCGCAGGTGAGCTCTACAGCACGCTGCAGCGGGCCGACTGGCTGCTGCAACAGTTGCGCGCCACACCACGTACCGAGGCAGACCCGGCCGGTGTCGCCTCGCCGAGGTCCGCCGCGGATCCCCCTCGCGTCCAATGGCGTCCCCCAGCGCCCGCCTTCCCAGGTGCCCCAGTCGCTCCAGCAGCCCGGCGCTCCGGCCTGAGCGGGGCGTCCGTTCCCAAGATCCTGCTCAGCCTCGGTGCGCTGTGCCTGCTGGTGGCGGCGATCACGTTCCTCGCCGTGGCCTGGTCCTGGCTGGGCGTTGGCGGACGCACCGCGGTGCTCATCACGCTGACGGCCGCCGCCGGCGGGCTCGCCTGGTGGCTCTGGCGTCGTGGCCTGCGGGTGGCCGCTGAGTCGCTCAGCGCGGTGGGGTTCGGCATGCTGACGCTCGACGTCGTGGGGGCGGAGAGCTCCGGCTGGTTCGGCGACCTGTCGGCCGGTGGCCTGGTGATCGCTGTCGGCTCGCTGGTCGGCTTGGTCGGCATGCTCGCGACCTACGTGCTCGGATGGCGCGGTCGGCCGTTGTGGGCTCCGCAGATCTTCTCGACCCTCGGCGTCTGGGCCATTCCGTTCGGGGTGCTCGACCTGACGTCGCACACAGCGGCCGTCGCCGCCGTGGCGACCGTTGGCCTGGGGCTGGTGGCCGGGCTCGCCCACGTCGTCTCGATCGGCAGGATGCGCGAGCTCGTCGGCGCGGCGGCAGTCTTCTGGTGGCTCGTCCTGGCCGGGGTCGGGTTCCACCGGCTCCGCGAGCACTCGACCGCAGCCGAACTGTGGGCCGACCTACACGCCTGGCCGACCATCGCAGCAGCGCTCCTGCTCCTGGCTGTGGCCTTCCCGGCGTCGGACAACTCCGTCAACCAGTCAGCGGTTGCCGCGCTGTGCGCCGCCGCCGTCTGGGCGGTCGTGCTGCTGTCCCTGGCCGGTCGCTGGAAGATCACGCCGCTGATCCCGATGCTCGGCTCCGCGCTGGTCGCCGTGCCCAACGGCCTGCTGGTGGGTGAGGGGATGACCGGCTCGCTGTTCGACATGGGCCCTACGTGGTCTCGTGCCGCCGACTTCCGGCTGTTGCGGGCGAACACCGAAGGGCACCCTGCGCTGATGCTCGCGATGGCGGCCGTGGGCCTGCTCGTGATCGTGGCGCTGGTGAGTCTCCGCGGGGAGCCAGCGACGTTCGCCCGCCGGTTCGCTCCTTTCGGGGCAGCGGCCGTGCTGGCGGCCGGCATCGGAACCCTCGCGTCGTACGCCGTCCCGGTCGCCGCTGTGGTGGCCGCCGTACTCGTGCTGTCCGCCCTGCTCGTCGGGTGGGCGTTCGCCCGGACCGACACCGATGGATCCGCAGCTCTGGTAGTGGCGCTCGCGCTGGTCATCACTGCGCTGGTGGCCGCGCTGCCGAGCACGGTTCTGACGCTCGTGGTCATTGCCGCGACCGTTCTGGCGGGGGCCGCCATCGGGTTCCGCAGTGTGGCGAGCACCAACCGACCGCCGGCGTTGAGCGTGCTCGCGGTGGCGACCGCAGGGCTGGCCTGGACCGCGGCCGAGGTGGCCGGGGTGGACGACCCGTGGAAGGCCGCCCCCGTGTTGGTGCTGGTCGGCGCGCTCGCGCTGGTGCTGCCGCGACTTCCGGTGGAGATCCCGGCTGCGGTGTCGGGTGCGGTTGCTCTCGTCGCGTCGGTTACCGCTGGCTTGGACCACTCCGAGACGTGGGGCCTCAGATCGCTCGCCCTGCACCTGACGGTTGCAGGTGCTCTCGTCACCGCGACTGCGTTGGCTCACCCGCAGCGCCGGATGCTGGCATACCCGGGGGGCCTGCTCCTGGCGATGGCGAGCTGGGTCCGACTTCACGACCTCGGGGTGACCGCCCCTGAGGCCTACACGCTGCCCTCGGCGGTGGCGCTGGTGCTGCTTGGGCTGCACCGGCTCCGCCGCGATCCCGACAGCACGACGCTCACCAACCTGACCCCTGGTTTGGTCCTGGCGACGATGCCGACCCTGGTGCAGACGTTCACGGACGAAGCAGTGTCGCTGCGTCCACTGCTGCTCGGCGCGGCCTGCCTGAACCTGGTGATGGCCGGCACACGGCTACGCTGGACAGCGCCACTGGTGGTCGGCGCCACAATCGGAGCACTGCTGGTGCTGCGCGAGCTCGGCCCCTACGCCGCCGACCTGCCGCCGTGGCTGGTGATCGCCATCGCCGGCACGGCACTCACCGTGGTGGGCATCACCTGGGAGAGCAGGCAGAGGAACCTGCGCGATGCCGGGCGGTATCTCAGCCGCCTCCGCTGAGCATGCCTACCCCTCGCTCGCCACGGTTGAGTCAGGAACCCCGACCTTCGACCCATCCACTCCATCGGTAGACAATGAAGTGCTCGCGAAGTCGTACTCACCCACAGGCGTGCCCCCCTCCCGTGCGTCAAACACCGGCACGGGTTGGCTTCGATCCGCACCCAAAGATGGATAGAAGTCGTAGGGGTCAATGTACACGGCACCGATCGGAGCCAGATCTATCGCCACCCTAGAGGGAATCAGATCGGGTCTGATCTTGCCGTCGACCACCCACGTGCGCGGATCCTGCGAGAGAACTTTCTCGGGTGGTGACTTTCCGGCGTCGACAGTTGCCCAGACCGCGCCAAGGGAAGAGAGCACAGCCGTGCTTGCTAGCAGCGCCACAGTCCTCGATTTCATACCATCCTCCGATCAGCAAGGCCACCCAGGAAGCGGACGAGGACGCTCCTCCCGCCAGTGTGCCCCCCCGGATTGGGTTGTCAAGAACAAAAGCCCAGGTGCCGCGCCGCCGCGGTGCGATCGTCGGGCGCTCAGTCGAGGTTCGTGGATGTCGGTAGGCCGGCGAGGTGGGCGACGTCGCCGTAGCGGCGCAGCGTCCACTTGTTCGACGGCTGCAGCACGAGCTCGGTGATCGAAGTGTTGAGCGTGTTGATCGTGAACGAACCCGTCGGCGGCATCCGCAACGCCTGGCGGAACGCGGCGTCGATCACCCCGCCATGGCACGACACGACGACAGTGCGCCCGGCGTTGGCCTCGATGGTCCGGCGCACGGTGCGGCCGACCCGGAACTGGAACTCGGCGAGCGTCTCGCCTCCAGGGAACGACACGCCGAACGGGTCCTCCGACCATGCGTCGGTGCCGTAGCGCTCGACGAACTCGGCAAACTTCATGCCGTCGCAGTCGGGGCCCGGGTCGTGCTCGCCGAAGCCCTCATCGACGAGCACCTCGATGCCACCGAACGCCTCCGCCACGATCGCGGCCGTCTGCCGAGCCCGCGGGTAGTGACTGGTGATGAACGCATCGGGCGCGAACTCCGGGGCGGTCGCCCACCGGTCGCGAAGGCGCTGCGACTGTTGCACGCCGAGCGCCGAGAGACCCGAACAGGTGCGCGGACCACCGATCGAGCGGGCGACGGTTGTGTTGGATTCGCCATGGCGAACGTAGATGAGGCGGGTCACGAACGCCGGATCTTACTTTTCGTTCAGGGGCGAGCACCGCCGGGCGGACCAGACATATGGTCGAGCAAGTGCGGGTAGTCGATCGTCTCACCATCAAGACGATCGAACCAGACCCGCGCAACGCCGACCTGCTGGCTGGCGCACACCTCCTCGGATTCGAATCGGTCGAAGCGATCGAGGTGGCCGACATCTACTTCGTCGAGGGTCCGATCGACCAGGCGGCACGGCTTCGGCTGGAGCAGGTGCTGGTCGATCCGCTGCTCCAGCAAGGCTGCTGGGGGGCGCCTCCCTGCGGAGGCATCGAGACCGCGCTCTTGCCGGGTGTCACCGACAGCGTCGCGGCCACGCTGCTCACCGCCGCAGCCGCCTTGGGTTGCGCCGTCACCAATGCCGCCACGGGCCGGCGATTCGAAGTCAGCGGTTCGCTCGATGCGCCCACGCTCACCTCGCTGGCAACGCGGTTGTGCTCGAACGCCGTCATCGAGCGGGTCGCGATCGGCGTGATAGAGCCGGTGTTCGCCCACGCCACAACGGCCGCACCGGTCGAACACATCGACCTGCGCGATCTCACCGACGAGCAGCTGCAAGCACTCAACCGCGAGCGGGGCATGGCCCTCGACCCGGCCGAGCTCCGCATCATCGCCGGGCACTTCTCGCGCCTCGGCCGCTCCCCCACCGACGTGGAGCTCGAGACGCTGGCGCAGACATGGAGCGAGCACTGCTCGCACAAGACCTTCCGCGCCACGATCACGCTGCCCGATGGGTCGACGAGGCGGCCGCTGCTCACCCAGCTCCGCGACGCCACCGACGCGATCGATGCCTCGTTCGTGCGCAGCGCGTTCGTCGGCAACGCCGGCATCGTCTCCTACACACCCGGCGTCACGATCGCGCTGAAAGCCGAGACGCACAACCATCCATCGGCGATCGAGCCATTCGGCGGGGCCAACACTGGCGTCGGTGGCGTGATCCGCGACGTGATGGGCGCCGCGCATCATCCGATCGCCACCACCGACGTGCTCTGCTTCGGCCCGGCCGACTTGCCCCACGACGACGTCCCACCCGGCGTCATCCACCCACGGCTCGTGCGCGAGGGCGTGGTGGCCGGAGTCGCCGACTACGGCAACAAGATCGGCCTGCCCACCGTGGCCGGAGCCGTGCTGTACGACCCAGGTTTCACCGCCAACCCGCTCGTCTTCTGCGGTTGCATCGGCGTCGCCGCCGAACGCGCCCCCCTCGGCGGGCCGTACGCCGGCGACCTCGTCGTGGTGCTCGGTGGGCGCGCCGGCCGCGACGGCTTGCGTGGGGCCACCTTCTCGAGCGCGACGATGGACGCCACCACCGGCGACGTCGCCGGCGCCAGCGTGCAGATCGGCGACCCGATCACCGAGAAGCTCCTCATCGACCTGCTCGCCGAATCGCACGGCCTGTACTCGGCGAT
>VFMC01000165.1 GCA_006515795.1 Acidimicrobiaceae bacterium
GCACGCCTCAAGCGCGACCGATGGTGGTGCCGCTGTCTAGATCGAACGCGTGCAGCCTGAGCGTGTCGATGGTGAGCGCCAACCGATCGCCCACCTTCACCTGACTGCGCGGATCGAGGGAGGCCACGATCGTGGAAGTGGTCGACTCGCTGATCTCGACGCCCGTGTCGATGGCGCTAACGGCGGGCGCGTCGATGGTGCAGTGCACCAGCAGCTCGGAACCGAGCATCTCCACCAGATCGACGTCGACCTGGATGGTGGCGCTGCCGTCGTCGCCGAGCGCCTCCGAGCGCACGCCGATGGCAACCTCCTCGCCGAGGTGGTGGCGAAGGCCGACGAGGCGTGCTGCGGCCTCGCCGGCGAGCGTGACGGTCTGCGAGCCGAGCGCGACGGTGATGGTGTCGATGTCGCAATCGGTCACCGTGGCACGCACCACGTTCATCGAGGGCGAGCCGATGAACTGGGCCACGAAAAGGTTGTCGGGGGTCTCGTAGAGCTCGGACGGGCTGGCGCACTGCATCAGCACTCCGCCACGCAACACGGCCACGCGATCGCCCATCGTCATCGCCTCTACCTGGTCGTGGGTGACGTACATGGTCGTCACCCCGAGGCGGCGCTGCAGCTTGGAGATCTCGGCACGGGTCTGCACCCGCAGCTTGGCGTCGAGGTTCGACAGCGGCTCGTCCATCAGGAACAGCTTCGGTTGACGCACGATGGCCCGGCCCATCGCCACGCGCTGCCGTTGGCCACCGGAGAGCTGGCCCGGCTTGCGATCGAGAACGGCCGTGAGCTCGAGCAGCTCGGCCACCTCGGCCACTTTCACCCGGATCTCCTTCTTGTCGATCTTGCGCAGCGTCATCGCGAACGCGATGTTCTCGGCCACGGTCATGTTGGGATAGAGCGCATAGCTCTGGAACACCATCGCGATGTCGCGTTGCTGTGGCCCCATCGCGTTGACCCGCACCTCGTCGATCAGCAGGTCGCCACCGGAGATGTCCTCGAGGCCGGCGACCATGCGCAGCACCGTCGACTTGCCACATCCCGACGGGCCGACGAGCACGAGGAACTCGCCGTCGTGGATCTCGAGATCGAGGCCAGGCACGGCTTCGAATCCGTTGTCGTACCGCTTCTGCAGGTTGGACATTCGCAGGGTTGACACGGGTTTACCCCTTCACACTTCCGGCCAGGAGGCCACGGACGAAGTAGCGCTGCAACGACAAGAACACGATCAGCGGCACGATCATCGTTATGAACGCACCGGCGGTGAGCAGCTGCCACTCGTTGCCCTTGTTGCCCACCATGTCGACCATCGCGAAGGTCATCGGCTGGTTCTCGGCGCCGCCACCGAACACCTTGGCGACCAGCAGGTCGTTCCAAACCCACAGGAACTGGAAGATGCCGAGCGAGGCGAGTGCCGGCACCGAGAGCGGCAGCACGAGCCTGGTGAAGATCGTGAGGTGGCTGGCGCCGTCGACACGAGCGGCCTCGATCACCTCGCTCGGCAACGATCCGATGAAGTTCTTGAGCAGGAAGATCGCCAGCGGCATGCCGAAGATCGCGTGCGCGATCCAGACAGTGGTAACGCCCTCGAGGGCATCGGGGAAGAAGTCGCCGCCGAAGAAACGAAGGAGTGGGATGAGGCACATCTGCAGCGGCACGACCATGAGCCCGACGATCATCACGAACAGCCAGTCGCGACCCTTGAACTTCATCCACGAGAACGCGTACGCGGCAAAGGCGGCGATGACGATCGGGATGATGGCCGCCGGGATCGCGATGCGCACCGTGTTCCACAAGAAGTCGCTGAACGGATGGCCGTTCACCTTGTTGCTGAGCACGCCCGAGTAGTTATCCAGCGTGACATTGGTGGGGTCCTTGAACCAGTTCCACCAGCCGTCGGTCTTGATCTCCCTCTCGGGGCGGAACGAGGAGATCAGCAGCCCGATCGTGGGCACGGTCCAGAGCGCCGCGAGCAGCCACACCGCGGCGCGGCCGATCGGGCTGGAGATGCCCCGCGCGATCTTGGTGCCGCGGGGCGTGAGGTCTTTCGGCGGCGTCCGCCCGATCAGCGGTTCGGTGATGGTTGCAGCCATGTCAGCGGCCCTCTCGCATCGCTCGTTGGTTGCGTGCGTTGATGAACACGATCGGCGCGACGGCGAGGAACAGCAGCACTGCCCAGGCGGCGCCGAGGCCCTCGTTGTTCTGCGGAAATCCCTGCTCGTACATCTCGTTGGCGATCGTGCTGGTGTCGAACGCCCCGCCCTTGCCCATCGTCTGGATGATGTCGAAGATCTTCAGCACGGCGATGGTGGTGGTGGTGGCGACGGTGATGATCGTGCCCTTCACGTACGGGAGCACCACCTTGTAGAAGGCCTGTCGATCGCTGGCGCCGTCGATCTTGGCTGCCTCGACGAGGTCGTCGGGCACACCCTTGAGCGCAGCCGAGATGACCACGGTCGCGAATCCGGCCTGGATCCAGATCACGACGACCATGATGAAGAACGTGTTCAAACCTGGGACGAAGCTGCTCTTGAGGCTGAAGAACTCGTTGTCCTGCAGCCAGAACTGGGTCTTCTGCTCGCCCGGGAGCAACTGCCACACGGAGTTCAGCAGCCCGTACTGCTTCGGCGAGTAGATGAAGTTCCAGATGACTCCGGCGCCGACCATCGAGATCGCGGTGGGGAGGAAGATCAGCGCCTTGGCGACCGGTTCGCCGCGCATGCGATCGGCGAAGCGGGCGATGACGATGCCGATCACGGTGCTGGCGATGGTGACCGATAGGCCCCACCACAGCGTGTTGCGCAGCACGATGAGGTTGTCGTCGTTGGTGAAGACGTCGAGGTAGTTCTGGAGCCCGTACCACTCGTCGTTGCGGTCGTTGAACGAGTAGCGCAGGTTGATCAGGGCAGGGATCACCAGCCCGAAGAGAAGGACGAGGGCGGGACCGACGAACACGGCCACGCGCGCTCGCTCGCGCCACGGCTCAGGCAGGCGGCTGGCGAGCCAGTAGAGCGCACCGAGCGCAGCGAGGAAGCCGAAGATCCCGATCCCAACGGTGAGAAGACTCTTCAGGATCTCGAACATGAGCCCCCACTCGTAGCCGGCACGAACACGAAACGTACATGTCACCAACTCGGGGGCGAACCGGGCGAGCCGGCTCACCCCCGAGGGAGGGGATCATCAGGAGGCGGGCCAGCTCTCCTCGATGGCGGCGAGGGTGTCGTCGGTCGACTTGTTGTCAACCACCCATTCGACCATCTCGCTCCAGAACGTGCCAGCACCGACCGGGCCGGGCATCAAGTCGGAACCGTCGAAGCGGAACACGTCGGACTCGACGAGGAGCTTGGCGAACTGCTGCTCCAGCGGGTCGGTGACCAGTGAGATGTCGGCCTTCTTGTTCGGGGTCAGCCAGTTGCCGGCCTTCAGCCGCTCGTTGGCGTAGGCGGCGCTGGTGAGGTACTTGGCCACCGCCTCGACCTCGGGCTTGGCGTTGAACGCGGCGATCACCTCGCCGCCGCCGAGCATCACCTTGGGATCGGCGGCGTCGACGGTGGGCAGGTAGAACGCGTTCACCTGCCCATCGGGCCCCTTCGTCGTGCCCTCGGGGAACTGGTTGCCGTAGAAGCTGGCTTGACGGTGCATGAAGCACCCACCGTCGAGCAGCGGCAGACCGGCCTCCTGGAACGAGGTGCTGGGGATGCTCTCGGCGCCGCCGAGCACGAAGTCGTCGTTCTTGACGATGTCGCCGACGGCGTTCACCGCGCTGACGATCGCCGGGTCGTTGAAGGGGATCTCGTGGGCGACCCACTTGTCGTAGGTCTCCGCGCCAGCGGTGCGCAGCACGACGTCTTCGGTCCAGTCGGTGAGGACCCAGCCTGTTGCGCCACCTGACTCGGCGCCGACGCACCACGGGGTGCCGCCGTCGGCGACGATCTTGCTGCTCAGGTCGAGCAGCCCCTGCCATGTGGTGGGGATCTCGTAGCCGGCGTCGCTGAAGGCCTGCGGGCTGTACCACACGAGGCTCTTGATGTTGGCGCCGAACGGCGGGGCGTAGAACTTCCCGTCGACGGTGCCGAGCTCGACCCAACCGCCGATGTCGTTGGCCTCTACGTCGGCCTTCAGGTTCTCCAGCGGTACCACCTTGCCGTCGCGGGCCAGGGTGGCCAGCAGGCCGGGCTGCGGGATGAACGCGAGGTCTGGCGGGTTGCCACCGTCGACACGGAGCTTGAGGTCGTCTTCGAAGGTGGCCGAACCCTCGTGCTTGACGTCGATGCCGGTCTCGGCCTCGAAGCTTGCCCATGCCGCGTCGAGGCGCTCTGCCTCGACATCGCGGATGGAGCTGAAGATGGTGACCGTCTTGCCGGCGAACGGCTTGTCGTCGCCGCCCCCCGTGTCACCGC
Source organism: Acidimicrobiaceae bacterium (assembly GCA_006515795.1). Lineage (GTDB taxonomy): Bacteria > Actinomycetota > Acidimicrobiia > Acidimicrobiales > Ilumatobacteraceae > VFMC01. The sequence continues at coordinate 4,401 of VFMC01000165.1, forward strand.
TGCCGTCATCGCCACAAGCGGCGGCGAGCATCGAGATGCTCAACCCTGTGGCCATCGCGGCCAAACGTCGGCGTGTCGCCATGTTCTTGTCCCCCTAGATGAAGTCCGGGTGTGCGTGGTACCCGGTCATATGTAAGCGCTTGCAGACTAGAGCAGGCCGGACGTTCCGTCAACAGGAAAGTCAACAGGAAAGTCGACAGGAAGACAGTTCAATCCTGCGGTGGGCCGCAGGTGAACCGTTCGACGAGGGTCAGCTCCATCGGGTGATGCATCAGCCCGCCGAAGCCGTCGAGGTCGTCGAGCATCAGCCGTGCGCCGAGACGGCCGATGTCGCGCACTGGCTGGCGCACCGTCGTGAGGCCGACGGCCTCGGACACGGGGTGATCGTCGAACCCGATCAGCGAAACATCGCGTCCGACCTGCCGGCCGTCCTCGCGCAGCGCCTGCATCGCACCGAACGCCATCTCGTCGCTCATCAGGAACACGCCCGTCGGTGGCTTCGGGCGCTGCAGCAACGCGTGCATCGCCGCCCG
>VFMC01000166.1:0-4928 GCA_006515795.1 Acidimicrobiaceae bacterium
ACCCGATCGATTGCCCGCATCGGTCGTGGAGTGCTCTCGGCGTCAGGCCAGACCGCTGGAGCGCAGCGACTCGGCCACGTGGAACGCCAGGTCGAGGCTCTGACGCCCGTTCAGTCGTGGGTCGCAGACCGTCTCGTAGCGGTCGACGAGCTGCGAGTCGAGGATGTTGTCGGCGCCACCGATGCATTCGGTGACGTCGTCGCCGGTGAGCTCGATGTGGATGCCGCCGGGCCAGGTGCCCTCGGCGTGATGCGACCGCACGAAGCCGTCGATCTCGGCGCAGATGTCGGTGAACCGGCGCGTCTTGTGGCCGGTGGCCGACGTGAACGTGTTGCCGTGCATCGGGTCGCACGCCCACACGACGGGATGGCCGGATTCGCGCACGGTGCGCAGGATCGGTGGGAGCGCGGACTCGATCTTTGCGGCGCCCATCCTGGTGATGAGCGTGAGGCGGCCGGGGATGCGTGCCGGGTTGAGCGCCTCGCACAGCTCGATCACGTAGTCGGTGCTGGTCGCCGCGCCGATCTTGCAGCCGATCGGGTTGCCGACTCCGCGGAGGAACTCGACGTGCGCACCGTCGAGCTGGCGGGTGCGCTCGCCGATCCAGAGCATGTGCGCGGAGCAGTCGTACCAACCGCCGGTGAGGGAATCCTGTCGCGTGAGCGCCTCCTCGTAGCCGAGCAGGAGCGCTTCGTGGCTGGTGTACACGTCGACCTGGCTCAACCGGTGGTTGGTCTCGGTGTCGACGCCGCAGGCGCGCATGAAGTTGAGTGCACGCTCGATCTCGCTGGCGAGCTGCTCGTAGCGGCGGCCCTCGGGGCTCGATGTGACGAACTCCTGGTTCCAGGCGTGCACGCGGGCGAGGTCGGCGAACCCGCCCTTGGTGAAGGCGCGCACGAGGTTGAGGGTGGAGGCCGACTGGTTGTAGGCCTGCACGAGACGATCGGGATTCGGTGTGCGTGCGGCTTCGGTGGCAGTTGGATCGTTCACGATGTGCCCGCGGAACGTGGGCAGGTCGATGTCGCCGATCTTCTCGAACGATTCCGACCGGGGCTTCGCGAACTGGCCGGCGATGCGGCCGACCTTCACCACCGGTACACCGAGCGAGTAGGTGAGCACCACCGCCATCTGCAGGATGACGCGCAACTTCTCACGGATGTTGACGGCGGAGAACTCCTCGAAGCTCTCGGCACAGTCGCCGGCTTGCAACATGAACGCGTTGCCGGCGGCCACCTGTGCCAGAGCCGACTGCAGCGAGCGGGCCTCGCCGGCGAACACGAGCGGCGGATAGCTCGCGATCTGCTTCAGAGCGCGCTCGAGATCGCCTTGATCGGGCCAGTCGGGTTGCTGGTTCGCCGTGTGTGACTGCCACGACGACGGGGTCCAAGCTCGTGCCACGGGAAAACTCTACAGACGGGCCTGTAGCCGACGGCAGAGAGAATCGCCGGCCGGGTTCCCTTCGGCGACGATGAAGTCGCCGAAGGGCAGCATCGGCTCGGTGGGAGCCGTGAAGCTGAACAGGCCAAGCGTGCCGTCGACCTGGACGAAGAACTCGTTGGCGACCGGATCTGCCACGACCGTGGCGTGCACCGGCCCGCCTTCCCAGTCGATCGGCTCACCCTCGATCACCCTGTCGCCGTCGGAGAGGGCGAACACGAGCCGGCCGCCGTTGGCGCCGACGACGAGCGACCAGCTCTCGCCTCCGACGATGGGTACGTCGGTGCCGTCGACGGGCAGCACGGTGCCGGAGAGGCTGCGCGCGCCCTCGGTGCGTTCGAGCGGCACCCACCGCCCTTGCTCGGCGATGTACACGCCCTGGCAAGCAACCGCCGCGGTTCCGACGGCCTCAGCGCCCAGCGCGAGCGCGACCACTCCGTCGCGAGCCACCGGCACGAGTGGGTCGTGGACGATCAGGGACGGGGCGGGGTTGCCGAAGAGCACGTCGTCGATGCGGTAGCGCATCTCGGTGAACCCGGGTTCTTTGAGGTTCTGCGTCCACAGTGCGAGCGCGACGTTGCTCCAAGTGCCCCATACGACGAGGACGATCACGACGATTTGGCCGACGCGCCGAACGCGAGCTCGACCCTCGGTGCGCACGGAGATCGTTGCGAAGGCGAATGCTGCTGGGAGCATCAGCATCGGCAGCATGTCGACCAGGTAGCGATTGGCGACGAATCCGATGGTGAACGTAGGGACCGCGGCAACGGCGCCGCCGACGACCAGGGCGAGCGGGATCCAGGCTCGACGGGCCAGCAGCGCCGCCGCGCCGAGGAGCCCCGCGGCCAGCACGAGCGTGGCGGTCGTGGTGAGCGACGCCGCCGGCGTGATCGCCTCCATCGGGTATGAACCGCGGTCGGTGGCAAGTGGGCCGTAGCGGATGAACGGCACGAGGCGTTCGAAGCGAACGGTGTCGGGCCGCAGGTAGTGCACCACCGTTGTCGGGAGGAAGCGCAGGCTGAAGAAGCTGCCGTGGTTGCCGGCGAACCAGGCTGCCCGCTCCGGTACGTTGATGCTGAGCAGCTGTCGTTCCGCTGGAAGGTCGAGCGCCGACCCGAACTTGGCGAAGTTGACGGCGACGTGCGTGGCGAAGCCGGCGATGCATGCGCCGATCACGATGGTCGCGTTGGTCGCGTTGGTGCGCTCGCGGCGCCACATCGTGAGCGCGACGATTCCCGCGCCGGTGGCGATGCCGATGCCGACCGGTGCGCGAGTGAGGATGGCAGCGGCGATGCAAGCCGCGGCAAGCACGGCACTTCGTCGACTCGGGTCGGCATGCATGCCGATGATGCCGACGAGGGCCCAGGTAGCGAATGCGGCCGCCCACAGCTCGGTCTCGTGATACACGCTGACCCATCCGGCGAGATAGAGCGCCGGAGAAGCGGCGATTGCGGCCACGAAGCCACCGACCCGCCATGAGGACGCGCCGTCGGACGCGCCGCCGGTGGCGCCGCCGGTCCAACCGGTCGTGGACCACTTGGGGGCCGCCCATCGGCGGGCGGTCTCGACGAGGTGGTACGAACCGGTGCACAGCACCACGAACCCGATGATCATCGAGAGGCGGGTGAGTCGGCCGGCGAACACGTCGGGGAAGACGAGGCCGAACAGGGCGAACGGGAGTCGGGCCAGCGCCAGCAGCGGTCCGTAGTAGAGATAGGTTCGCCCGTCGATGAGGAAGCCTTCCGGGCCCGGCACCTCGGGTCGTACCGATAGGCGGAGGCGCAGCAGCGAGCGGGCCTGTTCGTCGTAGAAGTCGTTGCTGAACCCGGCGTCGGCGAACAGGTTCCACGGGCGCAGCCGGCAGATCACGAGCGTGAACAGCACCGTGGCGGCGATGGTGACGATTCGTGCGGCGCGAGCCGCTGGATCAGCCGGCGTCCGGCGCCACATCGAGCATGGGGTCATCGAGCATGGGGTCATCGAGCGTGGGGTCATCGAGCGTGGGGTCATCAAGGGCCGGGTTGAGGTCGTACTCGTAGACGAACTGATAGGCGAACATCGTCGGCCACAGCCGCACCAGGAGGCGGTCGACCAGGGCACCGGCGCGACCAATGCCGCGCTCGGTGCCGACACCGAGTGCGTCGAACGGCAGCCCGGTGTGTCGGCGGGCAACCGGTTGGAGCCCCACCTGCTTGGCCAGACGGGTGAACGATCGCCGGGTGAAGAACCGCACGTGGGTTGAATCGAGGATGCCGCGCTGGTCGTAGTCGAACAGGCCGAGCGCGGTGCGGCCGCGGGGGTACCAGTGGGAGATGTTGGGCACGCTGGCGATGATCGTTCCGCCGGCCGTCAACCGGTGCATCATGTCGGCCAGCAGCTGCTCGGGCCGGCGCACGTGCTCGATCACGTCGGCTGCGATGACGACGTCGAAGTTGGCGCCCACGTCGTCGGGAATGCCCAGCTCGAGGTCGGCGCGCACGAAGTTGTCGGTGCGTTCGCGTACGCCTGGCTCCTCGGCCAGATCAACGCCAGTCACGTGGTGGCCCTGGCGGATCAAGGCCTCGGCCATCCAACCGGGTCCGCAGCCCACGTCGAGCACCCGCAGCGGTGGACGATGCTCCATCATCTGCAGCACTCGGCCGTGCGAGCTGTGCGCCGATGGCTTGTAGGCGTAGGGCTCGGCGACCCGCCCGAGTCGGCCTCCACCGAATCCGGTGCGGCCGAAACGGTGCCGCAGCGTGTCGATGGCGATGTCGCGGGCGTAGGCGAGGCCGTTCACATGGCAGATCTCATCGCCGTAGTAGGTGGGGATCGGCACTTCGGCGATCGCTTTGCCGGCGGCGTGCAGCTCGAGGATGATCTCGGTGTCGAAGTCGAAGCCGTCGCTGTTGCCCACGAAGGGCAGTTCGGCGAGCGCGCTCACCCGGTAGGCCCGGTAGCCCGAGTGCCACTCGCTGAGGCGCAGGCCGGTCACACCGTTCTGGAAGGTGGTGAGGATGCGGTTGCCGACGTACTTGTACAGCGGCATCCCGCCCTCGCGGGCAGCCCCCTTGGTGAGCATGCGTGACCCGAACACCGCGTCGGCCCGGCCGTCGCGGATCGGCGCGAGCAGATCTTCCATCACCTCGGGCGCGTACTGCCCGTCGCCGTGCAGGAGAACGACGACATCCCAGCCGTGGTTGATCGCGTAGGTGTAGCCGGCCTTCTGGTTGCCGCCGTAGCCGAGGTTCGCCGGGTGGCGCACCACCGTGAGCGGCAGCGGGCTGCCGCGGTGCAAGTACGCGGAGGCGACGACGAAGGTGTCGTCGGTGGAGTGATCGTCCTGTACGAGAACTTCGACGAGCTGCTCACGGATGTCGGGCCCGATGCGGTCGAGCACATCGACCAACGTGGTTTCGGCGTTGTACGCGACGACGAGTACGCCGACCTTCATGCGAGGCAGCGTACTCGTCGATCAGGAAGTGACAGTGGAGCCGGGGGCTCAGGCAGCG
>VFMC01000166.1:4952-9800 GCA_006515795.1 Acidimicrobiaceae bacterium
CGCGGAGGCCGGCAACGGCCCGGCTGACGAGACGACGGGCGGCTTCGGCAGTGACGCCGAGGTTCTCGCCGACCTCGCGGAAGCTCTTGCGCTCGCCATCGAGCAGACCGAAGCGAGCCTCGACTGCGTAGCGGGCCCGCTTGTCGAGCGTGCCGAGCAGTTCGTCGAGCAGTTCGCTGTCGACCAGGGCCATGACCGCGTCTTCGGGAGTGCCGTCGCCGTTGGCCATGAGATCGCCGAGCGTGGCATCGCCGTCGTCACCGATGGTCTTGTCGAGCGAGACCGGGGTGGTGAGGCGGTGCAGTTCGGCGTTGCCCAGATCGAGCGTCTCGCCATCGCCGGAAGCCTGCCGCAGCGCAGCACGAAGGCTGGCCGAGCGATCGCCCGGGATGCGGATGAGGCTGGCCTTCTGATCGAGGGCCCGGCCGATCGCCTGACGGATCCAGAACGTGGCATACGTGGAGAACTTGAAGCCACGGCGCCAGTCGAACTTGTCGACCGCGTGCTCGAGGCCGAGGTTGCCCTCCTGGATGAGGTCGAGCAGGTCCATGCCCTGCGGCAGGGGATAGCGGCGAGCGATGCTCACCACGAGGCGCAGGTTGGAGCGGATGAAGCGATCCTTCGCGGCGGCGGCCGAGGCGACCGATGCCTTGAGCGCGGCGCCCTTTTCTCCGTTGGCGAGCTTCTCGGCGGCAGCGCGGCCGGCTTCGATGACGCGCGACAGTTCGCGCTCCTCTTCGGCGTTGAGCAAGGAGACCTTGCCGATATCGTTCAGGTACAGTCCGATTGAGTCATTCATGGCATCTCTCTTCAACTACGACGTTCGTGGCGGCATTCCGGCTGGATTGGTGTCGAGTGACACAGCGGCGCGTGCGGACACCAAGAAAAAGCCTCTGCGCCGTGACCCGAAACCTGATTGGGGGGTGGTGCCGGATTTGGGGGGACAAAGAACAGTACTACATCTGTCAATCGATGTCGTAGCAGAAACGTCCGTTTGCGCGGATTTCTTGCACGTAACCTGACACTCGCCTGCCCGTAGACTCCGTCGCCGTGTCTTCAACCAGTGCCGCGCTCAGGATTGGCCTGTTCGGAGGTACGTTCGACCCACCCCATGTCGGACATCTCGTCACCGCCGTCAACGTGCGTCACGCACTCCAGCTCGACGTGGTCGTGCTGATGGTGGCCAACGTCCCCTGGCAGAAGCAGGGAACCAGGGCCATCACCGGGCCGGACGACCGGTTGGCGATGGTCGAGGCCGCGGTGGCAGATGTCGACGGGCTGGTGGCGGGCGAGATCGAGATCCGTCGCGGCGGCGCCAGCTACACCGCCGACACGCTCGCGTCGTTGTCCGAGAAGTACCCGGGTTGCGAGCTGTTCACCATCGTCGGCGACGACGCGGCAGCGGGAATCACCACCTGCGAGCGTTACGACGAAGTCGCACCGATCTGCGCGCTCGTGTTGCCGAAGGCCGACCACTCGACTACCTCGTTACTGAGCCCGTGCTCCAGATCATTCGCGAGCGATCCCTGTACCAGGAGCCCGAATGACAGCTCTCGCCGATCGTCGCCGGCGTCGCACCCTGACGATGCTGTTGTTCACGGTGCTCGTCATGGGAGCGATACCGGTGCTCGGCTACGTCGGGGTGCGGGCGGTGCTCGATTCCACCGGCGGGAAAGACGCCCAGGCGGGCGTCCTGCCGGTGCAGGAGTTCCCCGATACACCAGCCGCACTGTTCGTCACGTCGGTGCCGGTCAACTCCGACGTCGGGTTCACCGACTCGTCGCGCCAGTCCCTCCAGGGCGTGTACGCGGCCGGTGGCCTCGAGGCGACGGCGCTGCAGGTCGAGTCGCTGCTGCTGGTCACGATCAATCACTCCGCCGAAGCCGACTTGCAGCAGGCGGCGGGTTTCTTGCTGGCGTACGAGCCGTTCACCGTCGATCTGGCCACCGAGGTGTCCAACGGATCCACCGGCGAAGCCGACTCGATCGCCGCCGGTACGGTCGTGCTCGACGCGGCGAACGCAGCCAAGGTGCTCACCTACGGGGCGGGCATCGGTGAGGAGACGATCCGCAAGGCCAACCTCGAGGCCCTGTGGGTCGGTGTGGCCGCGGCGGTGGGTACAGGGCAACCTGTCGCGTCGGCCGTTCCTGGCACCGCGCAGCCTCCGGTGAGCTTCGACGATTTCGTGAACCGCTTGTTCTCGTCGTCGGTGCAGAGCCGCGGGCTCTCCACCGTTGCCCTCACCGCCGCGCAGAACCCCGACGAGCTCGACATCGTGCAGCTCGATCGCTCGGAGGCGGTGTTCGTGTTCGCCAGCATCGCCCCGGGTTCGATGTCGGCGCCGGGTCTCGGACCGATCATCCGAGTTGAGGCTCCATCCGGGTACGACCTGCAGGTGAAGCTCACGCTCGACAAGCTGCTGTTCCTCGCCGCCAACGTCGTGTCGGTCGACACGAGCAGCGCGCCGCAACCCGACACCATCTTCTTCGTCCCCGACGAGGCCAACCGCATCAGGGCCCAGACCACCGACGTGATCTTCGGCGAGATCGTGTTCGGCGAGCCGACCGTTCGCGTCAGCGGCGTGGATGTCACGATCGTGCTCGGCATCGACTACCTCGAGAGCGTGGAAACGTGACCTTCGCCGAATCGCAGGCGTTGGCCTGCACGGCCGCGCAGGCAGCCGACGACAAGAAGGCCGACGACACGATCATCCTCGGGGTGGGCGAGTTGCTCTCGATGCGCGTCGAGGGCATCACCGAACAGCAGTGGGTGCTGGTCGACTACGGCGACGTGGTGGTGCACGTGTTCACCGACGAGATGCGCGCCTACTACGAGATCGAGCGGCTGTATCGCGACGTTCCCCGGGTCGATTGGCGAGTTTGATCCGTCCACCATCTCTTTTCACGATGGGAATGGGCTTTGTATCGCTAGTGTTGATGGCAGCATGAGTTTCACCCTGACCGGGTCGTTCGACACGTCCCAACTTCCCCGACTGGCGCCCGATCCCGTCACCGTCACGGTGGCGCGAACGGTGCAGCCCGGCTGGGAGGCCGAGTTCTTGCGTTGGGCCGACGAGCTGCTCGTGGTCGCAAGAGCGGCGAAGGGTTGCCTGGGTGCGGCCGTTTTCCATCCCGGCGAAGCAGGGGGCGAGTACCAGATCGTCGTTCGGTTCGCCAACGGGGTGTTGCTGCGCGACTGGGAACGGTCGGAGGTGCGCAACGAGCTGATGGACCGGGCCGATCGGTTCGTGACCGGCGTTCGCATGCAGCGCACCGTGGGTGTGGACGAGTGGTTCGAGGCGGCCGGCCATGCCGTTCCCAAGCGGGCATGGTGGAAGCGTCTGGCGTTCGACGTCGCCTGGGTCTTCCCTGTGTCGTTGGCGATGTCGGTGCTTGTGGCCCCGTGGTTCGTGTCACTGCCGTTGGCGGCACGGGTACTGATCGGAGCGACGATCATCACCGGCGTGTTGCAAGTGGTCGTGAGCCCGGCCCGCAAGCGCCTGCGCCGTCTGCGCCGCCTCTGAGCACGTTGGGATCGCAACAGGGGAGTTGGTATTCTCTGTCGTCCCGTACGGGGCTGTAGCTCAGTTGGCAGAGCGCTTCCATGGCATGGAAGAGGTCAGGGGTTCGATTCCCCTCAGCTCCACCAGGTCACAGGGTGTTTCCATAGACGACGGTTCCGGCCCGACGGCCGTCGAGTCACAAACGGTTCAGAAACCGGCGAGATTCACGAAGTCGTTTGTGAGTCGTCGCTGAGCCCTCGTCTCGTCGACCTGATCCGCCTTGACCCGGTGCAATAGGATCAATGTCGTGCTGAGCGACGATGAGTTGTGGGCCGCTGTGGAGCACGTTCTGGCGACGGACGACGTGGCCTTCACCGAAGAGCAGCTGACGAAGGCAATCGCAACGACGTTCGGCCTCGACCCTGGCCGAGCAGGCGCTGCTTTCGAAAGGCTGCTCGATTCGGGCCGGATCAAGTCCACGTTCGATCCAAGTGAACCGTCGAACCGTCTCGACCAACGAGCCCGTTGACACGACGGGCTGGCGAGGAGCAGTTCGGTCGGAACGGCCGCACTCAGGTCCGCGGCAGGTGGCATGAGCACCGACATGACTTGGTTCCCCCATCGGCGTTCCAGACTTTGCCAGCACACAGATCGTGACGGCCCTTCGTCCCGCAGCTGTCGCTCATTGCGCCATGGCACGTGCAACTGCACGCCTTCGTGTCGCTGCGTTTGCCAGTCAACACTCGCCCGGGACACTGGTTGTGGGCCGACGTCGAGCACGCCTGCGACATCACCGGCTTCTTGCTCTCGGCGTCCGCCTGATGAGCCCAAAGGGCGATGATCACGACAAGAACGACCACGCCACCGCTGACGCCAAACCATGCCCCAACTTGATCTTGGACGGTCTCGGCCAGCACAACACAGCTATCGGCACATGCTGGGCCACTCTTGACATCGTGGGAACGTCGAGCCCGAGCCTCGGAGCGTAAAGCAGCGATGCGGAGCATCCGCAGTCCGGTGTCCCGCTGCGCGACGTGCGGTTCGCCGCACGCCACGCCGACCCGCGCACGATCTACGATCTACGATCTACGATCTACGACCTACGACCGGCGACGCGCGAACTTCGACCGCGGCGCCGCCTGGCCGAGCCGAGGGAGACGTCAGATCGCTTCGATGGTGCAGCCGACGCCAGGAGCGTTGGCCAGCCGGCGATCGGCGGTCAACAACGGCGCGTCGATCGCCTCGGCGAGCGCCACATAGCAGGCGTCGTAGGCGGTCATGTTGTCCCGCAGCTCCCACATCCTGCTGAGCAGCGGTGCTGTCGGGAACACCCGAACGGGGAACTC
>VFMC01000586.1 GCA_006515795.1 Acidimicrobiaceae bacterium
CGGGGCCGCAGCTCGGCCGCCGAGATGTGGACCACCTGATCGACGGGGTCGGTCATCGTGCCAGCACCTCGGCGGCGGCGTGGAGCAGCCGCCCGATCGGCCAGACGGTGATGCCCAACGTGGCCGCGGCGGCGAGTCCGACCAACAGGGGGATCCGCGCGGTGAGGGTGGTGACGTGATCGGTCATCGGCGTATCGCCGGGTGCGCCCGCCAGCATGTCGAGGGCGTGGACGAGCACGGCGGTGAAGATCACCAGCATCACCGCCAGGGCGATGGCGATGGCCCACGCGAGGCCATCGGCGACGCCGGCGCGGACGATCGCGATCTCGCTGGCGAGGATGCTGAACGGCGGCAGCCCGAGCAGGGCCACCAACCCCAGACCGAACGTGGCGCCGACGAACGGCCGCTGGTGCAGCAGGCCACGGACGTCGCCGATGCGCGTGGTACCCGTGGCGAACAGCAGCTCGCCCGTGCTCGCGAACGTGACCGACTTGGCCAGCCCGTTGCCCACCATGTGCAGCAGTGCGGCCGACATCGCCAGTGGTGAGCCGATGGCCGCGGCGAGGGCGATGAGACCCATGTGCTCGACGCTCGAGTAGGCGAGCAACCGCTTGTAGTCGCGTTGGGTGACCATCAGCGACGCGGCCACCACCAATGACGTCAGCGCCGCGATGAGCAGCAGGGTGCGGACGAAGTCGGGCCCGAGGGTGATGTCGGCCACGACCTTGAACCGCAGCAGCGCGTACATCGACATCGCCGACAGCGAGCCCGACATGAGGGCAGCAACCGGTGCCGGAGCCTGGCTGTAGGCGTCGGGCAGCCACGAGTGCGCCGGGGCGAGTCCGGCCTTGGTGCCGTAGCCGACGACGACGAACCCCATCGCCACCCGCAGGGCGCCGGGGTCGAGCGCCGGCGCCCGTTCGACCAGCGAGCTCCAGTTGAGCGCGGTCGCAGCGTCGCCGCCGGTGTGGCGCGACACGAAGTACACGAGCACCGTGCCCATCAGGGCCGTGGCCACGCCGACCGAGCCGAGCACGAGGTACTTCCAGGAGGCCTCGAGCGATGCCCGGTCGCGGCGGTGACCGACCAGGAGCACCGTGGCGACGGTGGTGGTCTCGATCGCCACCCACAGCACCCCGAGGTTGTCGGCGAGCACCACCACCACCATCGCCGCCAGGGTCACCTGC
>VFMC01000587.1 GCA_006515795.1 Acidimicrobiaceae bacterium
CACGGCGAACAGGTCGTCGCCCGGCCAGTCGCCATCGGCGTCGCGGGCCGTGACGGTGATCTGATAGGTGCCGGCGCGGAACTCGTCGAAGTTGAAGCTGCCAGTGGTCTGCGCGAGATTCGTCGTCTCGAAGAGCGTCACCGGGCCGTTGCCCAGGTCGCGCGTCACGGTCACGGAAAACGCTGACAGCCCGCTGTCATCGCTGACGGCCCAGGTGAAGAACTGCGTCTGGTTCTCGGTCTCGCTGCCGAACGAGCCGCCCAGGAAGATGAGCGGCGGCGCGGGGTCATCGTCCACGACTTCGACACTGCGCGTGGCCTGGGCCGTTTCGCCCAGCAGGTTGCTGGCCGTCGCGGTCAGCGCGTAGCTGCCAGGACCGTCGGCATCGAAGTCGAAGCTGCCGGAGATGTCGGTCGAGGCGAAAATTTCGCTGCCATCCTTCGTGACGTTGACGTTGACCGGGCCGAGACCGTTGGCGTCCGCGACGTTCCAAGTGAAGAGCTGCGCTTGGCCATCGTTCTCGAAGTCCGTCGAGCCGCCGAGGTCGATGGTCGGCCCGACGACGGGCGGCACCACATCAATGATCAGGCTCGACGTTTCGTCGATGTCGGTGCCCGGCACCGTCACGCGGAAGACGACCTCATGGCTGCCGACCTGCTCCAGCAACGGCGTCCAACTGAACTGCCCGAAGGTGTGGGCGCCAGGCGGGTGCGCTTCCGAATGCACGATGCTGAAGCTCGCTCCGACCGGCAGCACCTCGGCGGTCAAGACTGGCAACTCGGTGGTGGTCAGCGCCGTGTAGCCGATGGTGAAGGCCAGGTTGGTGCCCGCCGTCGCCGTGACCGTTTCCTGGTTACTGATGTTCACCGTGGCCTGGCTGGCCTCACCCAGTTGGTAAGCCGGGTCAGCGGCCAAAGCGACGATCGCGCTTTCGGGGAATTCCGGAATGAGATCGTCGATGGGCTGGATGACGATGGGAGCCGAGACCTGGCCGGCGGCAATCTCCACGCTGCCGAACAGCGCCCGGTAATCGACGCCGGGAGTCGCGGTGCCGCTCACTTCATAACGCACCGTCAGCGCTTGGCTCAAGTCGTCGTCAGTGCGGGAGACGAGCGCATGGCCCAGCGTGGAGACCACGCCTTCATGGGCATCGGCGACGACCGCGATGTTGACGACCGCAGGCAC
>VFMC01000588.1 GCA_006515795.1 Acidimicrobiaceae bacterium
TCGCGCCTGGTGAACCCAGGCCCCGCCCTCACTGGACGACGAGTTGGCTGGTCGAGGTGTTGCCGGCCGAGTCGGTCACGGTTGCGGTGAGGATGTCCCCGGCGGTCACTGCCGCCGCAAACGTGCCGCCGCCAGTGCCGTTGTAGAGAATCGTTCCGCCGGCATTCTTCACCACGATGGTGCGAATCGAGAGGCCGGTGGCGGCCGTCGCTGACACGCTGAAGGTTTCGGGCGTCGCCGGCGTCGCCGCAGGGGTCGTGCCGCTCGTCTGCGAGAACGTAATGGTGGGCGCCGAGGCTCGGCCAATCACCACTTGCGTCGTCGCATTGCCGCGTCCGCCGCTCTGGTCGGTGACGGTCGCGGTCACCGTGAAGGTGCCCTCGGAGCCGTAGGTCCTCGAGACGGTGGCGGCGCTGGAAATCACACCCAGGTTGCGGGTGTTGCCGTCGCCGAAATCCACGGTCACGTTGGTAATCGGTTGGGGCGGGTTCGCCGCCGGGGTCACCGTGAAGGAAATCGGCACGCCAACCGAGCCGGTGGTCGCGGATGCCGTGATCGAGATCGTGGGATTGATCCGGCTGACCACGAACGCAATCGCGGCGGTGCCGCGCTGGGAATTCAAGTCGGTGGCTGCCGCGACCATGGTGTAGTTGCCAGACGCGGCGTAGGTGTGCGACGCAGAAGTCGCCGCCACGCCGCCGATGGGTTGCTCGCCGCTGCTGTCGCCCCAGTTGACGGTCAGGCTCAGGATCGGGCTGCCGCCGGTCGCCACCGTCGGCGTGATGGTGCAATTCACCGAGACGCCGACCGCTTGTGCGGCGGTGCATCCCGAGATCGCGACGGCGGGCGCGGCCAGCGCGGTGACGGTGAACTCGGCGGTCTTGCCGGCGACGTTGGCCGTGACCTTGGTCGTCCGGTTGGTGGTCAGGGTGACGCGGGCATCGCCATTGGCATCGGTCGTGGAGGAACTCGAACTGAGCGAGCCCTGGTCGACGGTGAAGTTGATCGGCGTGTTGGGGAGCGCGTTGCCGCTCGCATCGGTGACGCCGGCAATCACCGTCACGGTACCGCCGGTCTGCGGAATGGAGGACGGTTCGGTTCGCACGGTCACCTTCTCCGCGGCCGCGCCGCCGACCTTGACCTCGACCTCGGTGGCTTTCGCGGCGCCGGAGAACGCGCCGAT
>VFMC01000589.1 GCA_006515795.1 Acidimicrobiaceae bacterium
TCGGTCGGCGAGGCCGGCCGGAACGGGTTGGTGACCGTCGCGCGCGCGGTGAGCGGGACCGCGACCGGCACGCGGGAGAAGAAGAACGACCCGTTGACGATGCCCACGGTCTGGCCCAGCTCGAGGAGCGCCACCTGGTCGAGCGAGCCCGCGGGGACGGTGCCGCTCGAGGTGATGACGTTGCCTTCGAGAGTCATCGTGGCCGGGTCGAGGAGCACGTCGCCGGAGAGGCTCGCGGTCTGCCCCGCCATCGGCGCGATCAGGTTCGAGAGCACCTTCACGTAGAACCCCTGGGCGCTGAACACCAGCCCGAAGCGTCGCGACATCGAGGCCGAGCTGCCAGGCACCCGGATGGTGAAGTGGCCGGTGCTGTTCTCGATCGTGGGGTTCAGGAACGACTGGTCGATCGAGTCGCTCGTGATCGAGATGTTCGAGTACAGGCCTAGCTGGCGATAGAGATCGGCGTAGAGGCTGGACCGGATCACGCCCTGCACGTTCGACTGGGCCGGCTGCACGCGAACCGTCACCGACACCGTCTGGTTGGCGATGGGAGTGACCATGCTGGGCGACTCCGAACCGGAGAGGTAGGCGCCGTCGTTGACCAGGACGCGCTGAGCGACCGGCTGGCCCTGGCTGTCGGACGTGACCGGAACGTACAGGTAATACACCCCGTTGGAGCCGCCGGATACGGTAGATGAACCGACGGTGACGGTGGCGTTGCTCACGGCGGAGCCGGTCACCGCGTCGACCACGGTCATCGCCAGCACGGCGGTGCCGCTCGAGATGCTCGAAGAGATGTAGACGTCGGGCACCTGGCTGACGCGGCCGGGCTCGACGTAGACCTGGCCCACCAGGTTGTTCGGAGTGGTCGCGTAGCCGTTGAGGTAGAACGTGAGCCGGTAGGTGCCGACGGGCGCCTTGTCGATCTGGTAGTGGCCGTACACGTCTGAGATGGCGGTGCGGATGACCGCCGGATCGTCGGTGCGCTCGGCGCGAACCTGCACGCCGTAGGCCCCGACTCCGCCGGTCCCCGAGCGATTGACCAGCACGGTGCCCAGGATGCCGCCGTTCGAGACCCCGCTGTCGCCGACTCCGCCGCACCCGGCCACGACGGCCGACAGCCCGAGAACCAGGAGCATCAGGAGGCTTTTCAGCATGACGAGGGGCCCACGCGACACGCGGGCGTCCCGATCGCTTTCCCTCGAAGGTTGACAAGATCCTGCCCCGACCCTACGATCCTGTCCTCAGGAGGTTCTCATGCTGCGCAAAGTCCTCGTCGTCGTCACGGTCGCGTGCTGCTTCTCGGTCCTGGCCGTGCACGTCTACTCCGGCCCCAAGACGCTCACCGTCGGTCAGGCGCCCGCCGCCGCCGGGTCGGGCCTGGAGGGCGGCATCCCGATCGAGTTCGGCGACCTCATCGCGGTCGACGCCGGCTTCCTGTTCTTCGTCGATGGCGATGGCACGATCCGCCGCGTCGGCCTCGACGTCGCCGGAACCCTTCAAGGCCCCGTCGTCACCATCCAGCGCAAGTAGCGCCGACCCGCTCCCCGCCCTCGTTCGCAGGCCTGACCCCTGACCCCTGACCCCTGTCTTTCAGTTCCCCATCCCCCAGGTGCGCGTCAGGGTGTCGCTGTAGGTCAGCACGATCAGGATGCCCAGCCAGAGGACGCTCGTGATCGCCCAGAGACGCGTCATCTGCCGCGCGGTCTTCAGGTGCATGAAGTAGACGGCGATGAGCACCGCCTTGAGGCACGCGATGCTGAGCGCCGCCACGATGTTGAACCAGCCCAGGTCGACCTCGGCGATGGCGACGGTCACGAACAGCAGCACCATCAGGGTGCCGAAGATGACGTAGTAGTGCTTCGTGGTGATGGCGTGTTCGGTCATCTGATGAGGTAGAGCAGCGGGTAGAGGAACACCCAGATGATGTCGACGAAGTGCCAGTAGAGGCCGGTGACTTCGATGCCCATGTGGTGCTCCGGCGTGAACCGGCCCTGCCAGGCGAAGACCGCCATCACGGCCATGATGCCCAGGCCGATGATGATGTGCAGCGCGTGGAAGCCGGTCATCGCGAAGTAGAGCGAGAACATCAGCTGCGCGTGCCGGGCCTGAGGGCCGTCGTAGGTGTAGTGCCATCCCGGGACGAGGCCCTGCTCCCACTTGTGGTGGTACTCGATGCCCTTGAAGCCGAGGAACAGCACGCCGAGCAACGCCGTGACGACCAGGAACTTGATGATCTTGCCGCGGT
>VFMC01000590.1 GCA_006515795.1 Acidimicrobiaceae bacterium
CTGACCATCCTCGCCAGCGGCCTGAACCCGAGCACGATCGCCGGCGGCACGACGCCCACCTACAGCTACAGCGTCACCGTGAGCGATACAGCCCTCCCGACCACTCGCACGGCCGCGTTCGCTCTGACCGCGAGCGATGCCAACACCACCCTGGATTGCTCCCCGGGCTCCATCGACCCCCCGGGCACCGTGTCGATCCTGAAGCACGCCGCTCCGACGCTCGTCATCACGTTCGAGCAGCCGGCGGCGGTCACGCTCGGCCAGACGTTCCAGGTCACGGCGACGATCCGCAACACCGGTGAGGTGACGGCGAACATCATCGACGTTGCCTTGAGCTACGACAACGGCAACGCGGGCCTCTCGATCTCGGACAACGGCGTCCACCCGGCGACCCTGGCCGGCGGCTCCACCGGCACCTTCGGCTTCTGGGTCACGGCCGCCGGGGCGCCCGCCGTGGGCAACCGCGTTGCCAGTCTGGTGGTCAGCGCCACCGACTCGCTCAGCGACAAGAGTGTCGGCGCGACGCTCGGGAACCTGGGCACGGTCGCGGTGCAGTCGGCCGGTACGCTCTCGTTCAGCGCGTTCTCGGCGACTTCGCCCGTGAGCGTCGGACAGAGCTTCCAGGCGCAGTACAGGATTTCCAACTCCGGTCAGGCGGCAATCAACGTCAATTCGGTAACCTTGGCGTTGACGGGCTCGGGCGCTACGGCCACGCCGCGGACGGCCTCCAACCCGACCGTCGTTCCGGGACTCGGTAACGCCACGTTCACCTTCGACGTTGCGACCCCGAGTGCGCTGACCGGCACCTGGTCCGCGACCGCGTCGGCGGTCGCCACCGACGCCAACAGCGGCGCGAGCCGCAACGCCGGGCCGACGGCGGTGGGCTCGGTGCTGATCCAGTCGCCCGCGTTGCTGGCCCTGAGCACGGTCACGTCCGAGTCGCCCGTGTCGCAGGGGCAGACGTTCACCATCTCGGTCCAGGTCGACAACGAGGGTCAGTCCGCGGCCAACGTCTCGGCCGCCGCGCTGTCCTACAGTGGTCTCCAGGATCTGAGCGTCGTCAACAACACGAGCTTCCCGGTCTCGATTGCCGCCGGTGGAACTCGCACGTTCACCTACAGCGTGACGGCGGGCGGTTCAGCCGCCGCCGGAACCCGGACCTTCGACCTGGCCGTCACC
>VFMC01000167.1 GCA_006515795.1 Acidimicrobiaceae bacterium
GGGCTCTCGCTCGAACGCATCGGGTGGCTCGCGGCCATCTATCCGGCCGTGTGGGGCGTCGGACAGCTCTTCACCGGAGCGCTGTCGGACCGGCTCGGCCGCAAGTGGCTCATCGCGGGCGGGATGTGGATCCAGGCGGTTGGCATCGTGCTCATCGTGCTCTCGTCGAGCCTTGCCGGCTTCGCCACCGGCGCCGCGCTGCTCGGCGCGGGCACGGCGATGGTCTACCCCACGCTGCTCGCCGCCATCGGCGACGTGGCCCACCCCCGCTGGAGGGCGCGCTCGGTGGGCGTCTACCGGCTGTGGCGCGACGGCGGGTTCGCGATCGGCGCACTGCTCGCCGGCATCCTCGCCGACCTCGTCTCGATCGCCGCGGCGGTCTACGTCGTCGCTGCGCTCACCGCCGCCTCCGGTCTGTTCGCCGCGGTCAGGATGTACGAGACCCACCCGATGCCGGCATCGGCACGTGACGGGACCCGGTAGCCGCCGGGCTGGTCGCCGCCAGCTTGGTGCCTCGGGGAATCGGCTGCATCGTGGGTGGCGTCAGGCCTTGCGTGCCTGACCGAGGTACTGGAAACCCCACGGCTTCGGAGCCCCCGACTCATAGCCCGAGTCGACGGAGGCGATCTCGAAGCCGGCTGATTCGATCAGCGCCGGGATGTCGCGGGTCAGGTGACAACCGCCCGCCAGCCGCTTGTTCAAGGGTTCGAAGCGCCGCTGCCGACGAGCGACCTTCGCGTCAGGGGCGAGGCCGTGCTCGACGAAGTGAAAGATCCCGCCGGGCTTGAGGACCCGGTGGATCTCGCCGAGCGCTGCCTCGACATCGGGGATCGTGCACAGCGTCCAAGTGGAGAGCGCGCGGTCGAACGAAGCGTCGGGAAGATCGAGCCGCTGACCGTCGAGGCCGACGATCTCGACTCGAACCGTACAAGCGGCCAGGCGTTTGCCGGCAAGGCGCACCGAGCGCTGCGACGGCTCGACCGCCGAGACCCCGCTGACCTGGGCGGGGTAGTGCGGCACGTTGAGCCCCGTGCCGAACCCGATCTCGATCACCTCGCCGCTCAACTCGCGGCACACCTCGCCGCGTCGCCCCCGGGTCTGGCGCGAGTTCATCACGACGTTGATGATGTGCGGAAGAACTCGTTCCTCGTAGAAGCCCATGCCCGCATTCTCGCGCCCGAATGGTTGACCGCGCCGGGCCTGTGGCGGTTTCGTGGAGATCGGGTGGAGGTGATCCGCTGTTCGGGCCCTCTCGGCTGGACCGCGATCCGACGTCCGTACGATCTGATCCGAGGAAGGGAGGTGCACGGTGCACCATGGAGATTGGAACAACAACTGGGGCGGAGGCTCTTGGTGGTGGGTCCCGATGGCGCTGATGATGGTCGCGTTCTGGGGTGGTCTGATCTGGATCGCCGTCAACCTGATTCGCCGCAGCGGTGAACCCCGTCCCCCGATGTCCGACACCGCGGCGCCGGCGGCCACTCGGCCTTCGGCGCTGGAGATCCTCGCCGAGCGGCTGGCCCGGGGCGAGATCGAACCCGACGAGTACCGCCAGCGGTTCGAGGTGCTCCAACCGACGCCCAGGGAGTAAGGGCACGAAGAGTTCGGCCTCCGTTCACCCTCGGTTCACCGGGCCGTGCGTAGCGTCGAGCCCGATGGAGCTCAGCCGGAGGCGCCCGCGTTGTCCCTCGAGCCAGGGCAGCTCGTGAACGAGCACGCGATCGAGCAGGCGCGAGAGCTCGCCCATGCCGCTCACCGCGACCAGGTCGACCTGTTCGGCCTGCCCCTCATCGATCACGCGTTCCGGGTGGCAGCCGCGGTGAGGCCCACGGTCGATGACGTCGGCATGGTTGCCGCGGTCCTCCACGACGCGGTCGAAAGAGGGTCGGCCTCCTTCGGTGAACTGCTCGCAGCCGGGGTCGACCCGGCCGCGGTCGCGATCGTCGATCTGCTCACCAAGCGAGCCGGCGAGGCGACCGAGGCCTACTTGGGGCGCTGTGCCAGCCACCCGGTCGCAAGGGTCATCAAGCGGGCCGACCTCCTCGACAAGCTCGACCCCGCACGTCTCGCCGTGCTCCCCCAGGACGACGCCGATGAGCTCGGCATCCGGATCGCGGCGCAGCTGGCGACCTTGGACAGCTTCGCCTGAAGACACGGGTCTGCTACCACACGATGGTGTCGTTCCAGGCAACCGTGCCGGACGCCGCGGTCGTCCTCGACCGGTTACCGCCACCGGCGATGGTCTCCCACGTGACGGTGCCGTCGTCGTTCTTGCGGAAGTACTTGTACTGCACCACGGTGGAGGCCGGCAGGTTGATCGTGTTCTTCCACACCGGGTAGGTGGCCGGATCGAGCGGCACAGCGAGATCGGTGTTCCAGTTGCCGAGCGCCGTCGTGTTGCCGGTCACGTACATCTGCTGTCCGTAGGTGGTGCTGGCAGTGGCGTTCACCGATGCCGCTGACTGGCCCGCCGGCGGCGTGACGACGCAGGTGCTGTAGCGGTCGCACACCTCCGGCAGGATGTCGACGATCTTTCCGGCGCTGATCGACGCGAGCAAGCTGATGTACTCACCCATCGCCCAGTTCAGCGGCGACATCGACTTGGTCGGCGTTCCAGCGGTGTACCCCGCCGGCAAGGTGGTCACCCAGTCGCCGCCGATGGTGACGCTGTTGTTCCACACCTGCTCGGACACGAAACCCTGGGGGCTCGAGAAGGCCTTCACCGCTGTCTTGTAGACGGTGCCGCTGCTGCCCAGGCCGCTCTTGGCGATCTCGTACATGCCTCGCTCGGCGGTGAAGATCGGCCACAGCCGACCACGGCCGGATCCGTCGAAGTTGCTGCCATCGTTCTTCTCGCCGTACCCGTCGTAGTTGTAGCGGAACCAGGCGTCGCCCTTGCCGGGGATCGTCTGCTTCAACAACAGGTCGTACTCGGGGATCGTGGCCAGGATCGAGCTGTCGTTGGCGCTCCTCACACCCATGCGGACCAGCTCGAGGAACCCACCGTCGACGACGCGCTTCTGGTCGCGCAGGCCACCACCGTTCTTGTCCTGGATGTTCGCGTTCGTGTTCGGGCCGAACGTCGGGTTGTACTTCAAGGGCGCTGTTCCACCACTCATCGTCGCGGGGTTGATCCGCACGTAGTACTGGCCGTCACCGTGCGGCCCGGCCGTGGTGAACGTCCAGTCGTCGACCCGCTGCTGCCAGCGGTCGGCGGCAGCCAGGTACTTGGCGGCGCTCACCGTGTCGCTGTTCAGCTTGGCGAACTCGGCCGCGGCGACGAGGCCGGAGACCTCGGCTGCGATCGTCGACGGTGAGTATCCCGACTGCTCCTCCCACCGCTCCTGATGAGTCCACGGACCGGTGTTGACGATGAAGTCGGCGGTCTGCTTGATCTTCGGCCACAAAGCGTTGATGGTGGTCTTCGTGGCCGCATCGCCCTTGCCGTAGGTGCGCCAGGCGAGGATGATCGGCATCGCCTGCTCGTCCATCTGCGTGCCCTGCCAGTACTGCCAGCCGCTCACCCACGCGTTCTGTGGGAAGCGGCCGATGCGCGAGTAGCCCTGCGGGCAGCCTGGCGCGTTGTACTCGGCTACGCCACAATCGCTCGACTGGCGAAGGGTGTTGAACATGTAGGTCGTTGCGTCGCGGGCGCTGGTGACATCGCCGGCGGTAAGCAGCGCGTTGGCGAACTTGAACAGGTCGCGCGACCACACCAGGTGGTAGCCGCCGTTGTTGGAGTCGCCGTTGGTCTCGCCCCAGGGCGTGCCCATCCCGGCGATCATCGCGCCGTTCGACTTGTCCTGGATCGACTTCAGCGCCATCGCCGCGAGGTAGTACTGGTTGTCGGCGGTGCCACCCTGGGTGCTCAGCCCGTTGGTGTAGGTCTGCCACCCCGAGTCGAACGTGGTCTGCATCGTGGCGAGGTTGCTGCCGAGCGTGCCGTTGGCCGAGGTCATCGCCTCGGTCTCGGTGGTGCCGAACCCGAGCACCACGTCGACGCTGGCCGTCGTGGCGGTGGGTGTACCGAGATCGATCCACCCCATCTGGGCCACGTTGCCGGACGTCGCCGAGTCGTAGTTCCAGGTCATCGTCTTGTCGGAGGCGCCGCCGAGCAGATCGGTCCAGCCGTCGGAAGCACCGACGAACCCGCTGGACACCATCGGCAGGCCGCCGGACAGCTTCCACGGCTTGGACACGGCCAACGCCGATGCCCTCGTGCCCTGCGAGGCGACCATCATCGTTCGCCCGCCGGATACGAGCGTCCGCGAGGTGTCGCCACCGCCCGAGTTGTCCATCGACGGGTTGTGCAACGTGTACAGGTTGAAGTCGCCGATCGTCTTGCCGTTGAGTGCGTTGAAGGTGACGCGCATGACCAAGGTGTTGCGGGCCGGGTCGGTGAACACGTTCTTGGAGATGCTCCAGTTGTGGCCGGTGTTGCTCGTGTTCGCGCTCCAGCGCATCGACCTGGTGTTCGGCTGCGTGACGCTGTAGGTCTGCAACTTCTCCTCGTCGACGAAGGTCTTCGGTGCGTCGCCGACCATGAACTGCAGATCGACGGTGTTGGCTGTGTCGGCCACGGGGTAGAACACCTCCGAGACGATGCCGCGGTAGCCCGTGAAGTAGACGCGCGATGCGTTGGTGGCCGATGTGCCGAGGAACGATTTCTCGCCCGGGGCCCACACGGCAGAAGCACCGGGACCTCCAGGTGCGGCACCGGAGGCCGAGACTCCAGGGGCCGAGGCTAGGACGTTGCCGAAGACGGCGAGTGCCACCAGCGCGGCGGCACGGCGGGCGAGGACGTTCCTGTTCATTGTTGCTCCAAACACGTCGAGTCAAATCGACGTCGTATGTGACCCGGCACCCCAGCCGGAGGTTTGGATT
>VFMC01000591.1 GCA_006515795.1 Acidimicrobiaceae bacterium
CTACCTGAAGGTCTCCCAGAGCACGACGGTGGGAACCGTCCAGCCCCGCTACGAGTACGCCGTCCGGGCGTCCGAGACGGCGATCGTCGCTCGCGTGAGCGGTTCGAACACGTCCGGCGCCGCGAACCTCACCGTAACGTTTAGTAACTCCAGCATCGGGGCCCTGTCGACCTATCTCTGGGATTTCGGCGACGGGACCACTTCGACCAGCGCCAGCCCGCAGCGCATCTACACCTCGCCGGGCAACTACGTCGCTCGTCTGACGGTGAACGGCTCCTACCTCTCGAACGCCCTCGACGTGACCGTCACGGGTACGCCGGCTGCCGATCACGCCTCCTCGGCCGGCGGCACGCAGGACCCGCGCGACACCCTCGTGGTCGACGGACCGCCGATGACCGGCTACCTCACCGACGAGTACGACTGGTTCCGCGTGGCGGTGACCGCCTCGACGACCTACGCGGTCGACGTGCTGCAGGGGACGCTGCACGGCGCCGAGGTCCGGGTTTATTCCCCGTCAGACCTGGTCAACGCCATCGCCATCAACTACCGGCCCTCCTCCGACTACACCCGGGCGGCGCACGCGGTGTTCACGCCGGGCCAGACCAACACCTACTACGTGCGGGTGGTCCGCAACACGGGGCCGGCCGGCAGTTACAGCGTGCGCACCCGCACCGTCTCGTCGCTCCCGAACCTGAAGGTGACGGCGCTCTCCGGGCCGTCGTCGCTCGCGGTGAGCCTGCCGGGCGACTTCTGGGTCACGGTCTCCAATCCCACCTCCCAGGCGGTCACTCAGCCGTTCACGGTTGCCCTCGGGGCGGGAAACAACACCGATTTCGACACGACGGCGCGGTACGTGAAGGAGCGGACCTTCGGGGACGGAGTGGCGGCCAACTCGAGCGTGACGATTCCCGTGCGAGCGTGGTTCCCGCCGTCGATGACCGGCTCCAAGAAGCTGTTCGCCATCGTCAACCGGGCCTTCACGGTCGCCGAGACCGACTACGACGACAACCTCCTGCAGCAGGGAACCGTTTCGATCGCGCAGCGCAGCAGGCCTCCGCGCGTGACCGCAGGTTCCGAGAAGTCGGCCGCCTCCGGCTCTCAGGTCGCGCTCTCGGCCGTGGCGTCCGATCCCGAAGGGGGCGCGCTCGGCTACTCCTGGAGGCAATTGTCGG
>VFMC01000168.1 GCA_006515795.1 Acidimicrobiaceae bacterium
GGGAGCCCGGGTGAGCTGCCAACCGCGCTCGCGAACCAGCACGAACACCGGCCAGTGGAACAGGTAGACGCCGTAGCTCACCTTGCCGAGCCACACCAGGGGCCGCAACGCCAGCACGCGATGCACCGCGCCCGGGACCTGCAGCGACCAGATGAGCGAGGCGCTCACGACGGCGAGCAGGGGCAGTGCTCCCCGGTAGGCCGGGCCCGAACCCGACGGCAGCGTGCACGAGAGCACCACGATGATCGCGATCGCGACCGGGGCCCACGCGGCCGCGCGCTTGGGCACGACCCGGCGGCCGTTCGTCGTGCTGGTGCTCATCACGCAGGCGAGCGCCGCGCCGATCAGGATCTCGGGCAGGCGCGCCGGCGTGGCCCAGTAAGCCGCGTCGGGCCCGAACGTCGCGGCGATCAGCGGCGCGCCGACCGAGAACGCCGCGGCCAGGGCGATCACCACTGCCGTGGGGCGGCGCAGCCGGAGAACGGCCACGAGGGCGAGCGGCCACACCCAGTAGAACTGCTCCTCGATCGACAACGACCAGTAGTGCTCGAGCGGGGAGGCGACACCACCGAACAGGTCGCCATAGCTGGCGCTCCCGCCGAGCTTCACCCAGTTGAACACCTGCAACACAGCGCCGATCACGTCGGCGCGCAGGCTCCGCACGTGGCGAAAGGCACCGAGACCGCTGGCGACGAGCACCGCCAGGACGCACAGCATGCTGGCGGGCAGCAGGCGTCGCAGCCGTCGCCCGTAGAACGCTGCCAGCTCGATGTGGCGCGTGCCGGCGTGCTCGGCCAGCAACAGGCCGGTGATGAGGTAGCCCGACAGCGTGAAGAACACCGACACACCGATGTAACCGCCGGTCATCCACGGCATGCCGGCGTGGAACAGCAGCACCAGCATCACGGCCACCGCGCGCACTCCGTCGAGCGCAGGCTGGTGCACGAAGGAACGGACGTGCGAGATGGTCGGCCCCCTGGATGACGACGAAACGCGCTGGTCCGAAAGCGTATCGCGTCGTCCCGTCCAGCGGTTCCCGCGCCAGCGACTGCGTCGACCGCCGGGGCGGCCGGCGCGCTGGGTTACCGTTCGCCCATGCGCCTCACGCCAACCGATCGCGATCGGCTGCTGATCTTCACCGCAGCCGAACTGGCCCGCGCCCGCCGCGCCCGCGGCCTGCGCTTGAACGTTCCGGAGGCCACGGCGTTGATCGCCGACACGGTATGCGAAGCCGCCCGCGACGGTGCCCGGCTGATGGCCGCCGCGGCGGCGGGCGCCAGCGTGCTCAGCGCCGCCGATGTTCTCCCCGGTGTGGCCGAGATCGTTGGCGAGGTGAAGGTCGAGGCGGTGTTCGACGACGGCACCCGAATGGTGGTGGTGCGCAACCCGTTCGGCGAGGAGGCCGGACCGGGCAGCGATGCGCCCGGTGCGATCATCGCCGCCGAACGTCAGGCGGTTCCCCCGCCCGGCATGGTGCAGTTGACGGTCGTCAACATGTCGGAGGTACCGGTGAGCATCACCTCGCACTTCCACTTCTTCGAGGTGAACCCGCTGCTGTCGTTCGATCGGGCCACCGCCTACGGGATGCGGCTGGCCATCCCGGCCGGGTCGGCACTGCGCTTCGAACCGGGCACGCCAACCGACGCGCCGTTGGTCCCCATCGGCGGGGCACGGGTCGCGATCGGCTTCGCCGGCCTCGTGGATGGACCGCTCGACTCGCCGGGAACGAAGCAAGCTGCGCTGGCGAGGGCTGCCACGCAGGGCTACCTCGGAGCATCGACATGACTGATCACGGCGATCAGCATCAGCATCCGCATTCACACGGCCAGTTCGAGCACAGCCACGACGACGGCGCCGTGCCGCACAGCCATCTCCAGCCCGATGAGATCCTGCCCGACGACTACGCCGCCATCCACGGCCCCACAGTCGGCGACCGGGTACGGCTCGGCGACACGGGGCTCGTGATCGAGATCGAGTACGACTCGCAGCACCGCGGCGACGAGTTCCTCGCCGGCTTCGGCAAGACGGCACGCGATGGGCTGCTGCTGAAGGCTGCGTCCGTGCGCGAGACATGTGATGTCGTGGTCTCGAACGTGGTGCTCATCGATGCCACGTGCCGCATCGGCAAGGCGAGCATCGGCATCCGCGCCGGCCGCATCTGCGGCATCGGTCGAGCCGGGAACCCCGACATGCTCGACGACGTCGACGTGGTGGTGGGCACCGGCACCACGATCATCTCCGGAGAGGGCCTCATCGCCACCGCGGGGGCGATCGATACGCACGTGCACCTGCTCTCGCCGAGGATCATGGAGGCATCGCTGGCATCCGGCGTCACCAGCATCATCGGGCAGGAGTTCGGTCCGGTCTGGGGAGTCGGCGTCAACTCCCCATGGGCCCTGCGGCACGCGTTCAACAGCTTCGACCAGTGGCCGGTGAACATCGGGTTCCTCGGTCGCGGGTCGTCGTCGCACGAGGCGCCACTGGTGGAGGCCCTGGTGGAAGGTGGGGCGTGCGGGTTCAAGGTGCACGAGGACATGGGCGCCCACACCCGTGCGCTCGACACCGCGCTCGACGTGGCCGAGGCATTCGACGTTCAGGTCGCGTTGCACACCGACGGCCTCAACGAGTGCCTTTCGGTGGAGGACACGCTGAAGGTGCTGGCCGGACGCACGATCCACGCGTTTCACATCGAGGGCTGCGGCGGCGGACACGTGCCCAACGTGTTGAAGTTGGCCGGAGTTGCGAACGTGATCGGATCGAGCACCAACCCGACGTTGCCGTTCGGCCGCGATGCCCTCGACGAGCACTACGAGATGATCTTCTCGGCGCATGGCCTGAACCATCATTCGCACACCGACCACGCGATGGTCACCGACCGCATCCGCGGCGGCACGATGGGAGCCGAAGGCGTGTTGCACGATCTCGGCGTCATCGGCATCACGAGCAGCGACGCGCAGGGCATGGGGCGCGCCGGGGAAACGGTGCGCCGCACGTTCCAGCTCGCCGCCAAGAACAAGCAGACGCTCGGCCAGGGACCAACCACCCACGACAACGATCGCGTTCGCCAGTACATGGCCAAGCTCACCATCAACCCGGCGATCGCCCACGGTCTCGCCCACGAGATCGGTTCGCTCGATGTAGGCAAGCTGGCCGACATCGTGCTCTGGCGCCCCGATCACTTCGGGGCCAAACCGCAGCTGGTGTTGAAGAGCGGGTTCCCCGCCTACGGGGTCACCGGCGACCCCAACGCCACCACCGACTCGTGCCAGCCGCTGGTTCTCGGCCCGCAGTTCGGCTCGTTCGGTACCACCGCGGCCGATCTGTCGGTCGCCTTCGTCAGCCAGGCAGCCGTCGACGCCGGCGACGACCACATGACCACCCGCCGCCGTCGCGTCGCGGTGAAGGGCACACGCAACATCGGCCCGGCCGACCTCGTGCACAACACCCGGCTCGGCAAGGTCGATGTCGATCCGAGGACCGGGATGGTGACGTTCGACGGTGCCACCGTGTACTCCGAACCGTCCGAATCGGTGTCGCTCAGCCGCCTCTACTTCCTGTGAGAACATCCCCATGACCATGTCGATCCGCAACCTGCCCACCAACCCGCCGCCCACCACCGTGCCCCGAATCGCCGGCTTCAGCATGCCGCCCGAGTGGGCTCGCCACGAACGCACGTGGATGGAGTTCCCATCGGCCAACGAGACTTTCGGGGACGACGTCGACGGCCGGCTGGGTCATTGCCGCCGGGTGTGGGCGTCGGTGGCCGACGCGATCGCCCGATTCGAGCCGGTGTCACTGGTGTGCAACGTGGGCGACGGCGAGGTCGCCCGAGCGCTGGTGGATCCATCGATCGAGATCTACGAGACGCCCACCGATGATGCGTGGGCGCGCGACAGTGGGCCTACCTTCCTCACCCATCCCGACGGTCGGCTCGGTGCCACTCATTGGCGGTTCAACGCATGGGGTAACGCCGGCTTCTCAAAGTTCGACGACGAGCAGCACGTCGGCGGCTTCATCGCCGGTCTGGCAGGTGCCGAGCTGTTCAACTCGGCGATGGTGAACGAGGGAGGTGGCATCCACGTCGACGGTGAGGGCACCGTCATGATCACCACCACGGTGCAACTCGATCCTGGCCGCAACCCGACCTGGAACGCCGAACAGGTGGAGACGGAGCTCAAGGCGTACCTCGGGGTGAGCAAGGTGATCTGGCTGCCCCGCGGCCTCACGATGGACTACGGACGTCTCGGCACCCGCGGTCACGTTGACATCCTCGCCGCATTCGCCCGCCCCGGCCTAGTGCTCGCCCACGCGCAACTCGATCCTGCCCACCCCGACCACGAGGTGAGCAACGAGTACCTGGCCGTCCTGCGGGCGAGCACCGACGCCAGTGGACGCCCGCTCGAAGTGGTGGAAGTGCCGGCGCCGCGAACCACTCATGTCGACGGCGAGCTCGTCGACTGGGGATACATCAACCACTACGTCTGCAACGAGGCGGTCATCTTGTGCACCTTCGACGACCCCAACGACGAGGTCGCCGCCGAGATCCTCGCCAAGGCCTACCCGGGTCGACAGATCGTGCTGCACGACGCCCGCGCCATATTCGAATGTGGCGGTGGCATCCATTGCATCACCCAGCAGCAACCCGCTGTGCAAGCCGTGTAGCTCGCCGCGGTGCTCCCTGCGCAGCCGCGGTCACTGTGCACCGCGACCGATCAGGCCGGCCCGACCCTGGTGAGCGGGAAGTCGTAGACCGCCTCGCCCTTCGAGCTGGTGATGTGCACGTTGAAGGCGACACCGATCGGCGCCTCCGGGAACTCGAGGCGAGCCTCCCAGTGGCCTTCGGCGTT
>VFMC01000169.1 GCA_006515795.1 Acidimicrobiaceae bacterium
TCGCCAGATCGAGGCGGGCCGCGGCCATCAGCATGGCCGGAATGCTCTTGTCGCAGCAGGCCAAGCCGATGAACCCATCGAGCCGCTCGCCGTGCATCACCACCTCCACCGAGTCGCAGATGACCTCACGGCTCACGAGCGAAGCGCGCATGCCCTCGTGGCCCATGCTGATGCCGTCGCTCACCGTGATCGTGCCGAACTCCATCGGGAAACCGCCGGCGGCGCGCACGCCGTCCTTGGCGTGCATGGCGAGCTTGCGCAGCGTCATGTTGCAGGGCGTCACCTCGTTCCATGCCGACGCCACGCCGATCTGTGGCTTCACCCAATCGTCGTCGGTCATGCCGACCGCACGGAGCATCGCCCGCGCCGGGGCCTTCTGGAAACCGTCGGTGACGTCGCGGCTTCGCGGCTTCACATCGACGGGTGTTGCGGAGTCGTCAGGGGCAGATGCCATGACCGGCACGCTACCGCGACGATCCGTGACGACCTGCGGCGAGTCGAGCCCCATCGGGTCCCGTCGGGCCGGAACGGCCTCCGAACCGGGCCGTTGCTAGTGTGCCGCCGATGGCAGGACCGCTGGTGACCCCCGACATGATCGAGGCCGCCAGGGCCCGGATCTCGCCCTACAT
Organism: Acidimicrobiaceae bacterium; assembly: GCA_006515795.1. Taxonomy (GTDB): domain Bacteria; phylum Actinomycetota; class Acidimicrobiia; order Acidimicrobiales; family Ilumatobacteraceae; genus VFMC01. The sequence goes on from VFMC01000169.1 coordinate 630, forward strand.
CCGGCGCACACCGATCATCTCCACGCGGCCAGGAGAGCTCGGCTTGCACCACGGCGTGGCCTTGAAGCTCGAGCTGTTGCAGTACACCGGATCGTTCAAGCCCCGCGGGGCGTTCAACCGGATGCTCGCCGCCGGTGACGACATGCCCGCCGCCGGCGTCGTCGCCGCATCCGGCGGCAACCACGGTGCCGCTGTCGCTTTCGCGGCGCGACGACTCGGCGTGCAGGCCGAGGTGTTCGTGCCTTCATCGAGCCCGGCCATGAAGCGCGACCGGATCACCTCCTTCGGTGCGACGGTGCACGTCGTCGACGGGTTGTACGACGATGCCCAAGTTGCGGCCACGGCGCGCCAGGCCGAGTCGGGAGCACTGATGGTGCACCCGTTCGATCACATCGACGTCGTCGCCGGGCAAGGCACGCTGGCCGCCGAGCTCGACGACCAACTCGACAGCTACGACACGTTGCTCGTCGCGAGTGGAGGTGGCGGGTTCACCGCTGGACAGGCGGCGTGGGTGCGCGACACGCGCAAGATCGTCAGCGTCGAGCCAGCCACGAGCCGCTGCCTGCATGCCGCGCTCGAGGCGGGCACGCCGACACCGGTGGAGGTTGCCGGTCTCGCCGCCGACTCGCTCGGGGCTCGCCAACTCGGCGCCGTTTCCTGGTCGATCGTCGAGTCCTTCGTCGACGCGGCCGTGCTGGTGACCGACGACGACATCCGCGCCGCGCAGCAGATCCTGTGGCAAGAGCTCCGTCTCGTAGCCGAGCCCGGTGGTGCTGCTGCCCTAGCCGCGCTGCGCAGCGGCGCCTACGTTCCCGAACCGGGCGAGCGGGTGATCGTGGTGGTGTGCGGCAGCAACTGCGATCCCGCCACCGTCACCACCTGACACACCCACGTCTCTCTCTCCCAACTTTGTCGGTCTCGACCGGCTCTACCGGTCGAGACCGACGGAGATCAGATCACCACCGGCGATCGGGGTCCGCCGCCTCCGATCGAGGACGGTGAGCAGGGCGAGCACCGACGCGAGTGCCATCCCCGACCCGATCGTGACTGTGCGCAGCGACGTGGCGTCGGCGATCGCACCCTGCACCAGCGCACCGACCGGGTACAAGATGCCCAACACGAAGCTGTTCACAGCCAGCACCCTGCCGCGCATCTCATCAGGCGCGGCGTGTTGGGCGATGCCGGCGAACGACGTGAAGGCGTAGCCGTAGGACAGCCCCACGAACGTGAGCGCCGGGGCCGCGAGCCACAGGGTGGGCGCGAGGCCGTACAGCACGAGTGCTGCGGCGAGCGTCGCCGATGAGGCCGCCAGCACCCGCCAGCCGCCGAGGCGCAGGGTGACCGAACCCAGCGTGAACGCGGCCACGACTGCTCCAACCCCCTGCGCCGTGACCAGCACCGACGTGGCCGTCGAGCCGCCACCGAACACGTTGGTGGCCATCTGCGGCACGAACGCGATGAACGGCGAGCCGAGGGCGATCACGACGATCATCACCGCGAGCATTCGGCGCATCGCCGATGTGTCGCGGGCGAACCGGACGCCGTCGGCGAGCGCGGCGAAGATCGGCCGTCGCTCCCCGATCCGCTGAGGGAGGTGAGCAAGGGTGACGGCGACGATCACGGCGAGGAAGCTGATCGCGTTGCACCACAAGGCCAGGCCGATGCCGCCGACTGCGATTGCGAGCGCGGCCATCGCCGGACCGATGATGCGACCGAGGTTCCACTGCGCGTTCGACAGGCCGATGGCAGCGACGAGATGCTCACGCGGCACCAGGTCGGGCAGCGAGGTCTGGAACGACGGGAACCCGAACATCATCACCGAACCAGCACCGAAGCTGATGATCGCCAATCCGAGCGGGGTGGCGTTGCCGTTGCCCACCCACACCGCGAGGCAGGCGGCGATGACAGCGGAGATCGAGTTGGTCGCGATGAGCACACGACGCCGCCGGAGCCGATCGGCCATCGCCGATCCGACGGGTCCGACGATCGCACCAGGGAGGAACCCGGCCGCGGTCACGATCGCCGACCACGACGCTTTGCCCGTGGTGTCGGCAACGTAGTAGCCGAGCGCGACGGTCTCCATCCAGGTGCCGATGTTCGACACGAGCGCACCGGCCCACATCAGCGAGAAGTCGCGTGACTTGAACGGTGCGAGCGAGGGCGAGGCCATCGACCGGGACGCTACCGGCGATCGCGGGCCGGATCAGAAGATGGTCTGGCAGTGCGGTGCTGGTCCGTACACGAAGAACGCATCAGCGCGACGGAGGACATCGTCGTTGCGCGCCGTGATCCGACCTGCCGCGGCAAGCTGACGCGGGCGCACACCGCCGAGCAGCAGCGCACCGAGCGACGGATGGTCGACAACCAGATCCGGGCGCGTGCGCACCGACCGGCAGGAGGCGTCGGTGCCGTCGGATTCGATCGCCCATCGGCGACCGTCGGCCTCGATCACCAACCGATCGGCCGTGCCGTAGGCACGAGCCCCGAAGCAAGCGGCCGCATCACGAACGTTCACCCACACGCCATCGTGCAGCGCGCCGGTGCTGATCGCCCGCTGATCGGTGAGGAGGTAGGGCAGCGGGTCGTCGACCGGCAGTGCTCGCGTCGTGATCGTTCCCACCAGATCTACGCCGAGCACCGTGTGCCACAGATCGAGATGCGCCTGCGGTGTGACCGCAACCAGTTCGACGAGCTCCAACCGGTGATGCGGCGTGCCGCCGGTCCAGTCATGCGCGACACCTCGCCTGCCCGAAGGCGCCGCGCCCGCTCCCAGATCGCAGTTACATGAGCCAGCGCTTCATCGCCATCGACGAAGCGGACGGCGCCACGCGCCGGCCCGAGCTCCGGCCGCAAGGATGCCCGGCGGCGGTCGATCGTGACGTTGCGCATGCTGGAGCCGATGCCGTAGCCGAACCGCTCGTAGATGCCTCCCTCACTGGCGAACAGCATCGCCACCGGCTCGCCGCGCTCATCGGTGTCGGAGTGACAGGCGCCGATCAGGTCGGTGAGGACGCCCCGGCGTCGATGCGTGGCCGACACCGACACCCAGGTGATGCCCGACATCGGTACGGTCGTGCCCCCAGGCATCGTTGCCTCGATGGCGTACGAGCCGGCGATCCCCACGATCTGATCACGCTCGACGGGCCGGGCTCCGGCACCCAACCGAACCCGCGGGCGTCGGCGCGGAACATCTCGGACCACTGATCCTCCGACGGGATGCGGATCCTGATCACCATCTCCAGATCACCATCTCAGAGTCACCATGCGGCATCCTCGCAGGTCGCCCGAGCGCCCCGACCGCGATTTTCACGGAGCCGCCGCCGGGTACTCTCCCGACATGATCCGCCGCGTCGGGAAGAACCTTGCCGTGCTGTCGAACGATGGGCTGCCGTACGATGGGCTGTCGAACGATCGGCTTCCGGGCGAATTGCTCGAGGCCAGCCGGGAGCTGGAGCAGCACGGGTTCACCGTCTTGCGTGGTGTCCTCACCGACGACGAGGTGGAGGCACTCGTCGCCGAAGCCCGTCGCGTGTTCGACGAGTTCCCGCCGGAGCGGGCACGCAGCGATCGCGACGAGTTCCGCTACGAGATGCTCAACCGCAGCGAGCTCGCCCACCGCATCATCGGGCACCCCCGGATCCTCGCCGTGATCGAACCACTTCTCGGCGACGACTGCCATGTCATCGCCAACACGCTGTGGTGCAACCCTCCCGAGTTCGCCGGCGGCCGATGGCACTGCGACGCCGGCCCACACGTACCGCGACCTGCGGACGTCGAGTGGGACGAGCGCATCCCTTACCCGGTGTTCGCGATCGGCGCACACATCCTGCTGCGCGACTGCACGGCAAGCGACGGCCCCACTGCGGTCGTGCCGGGCAGCCATCGTTCCGGGCGGGTGGTGCCGGCGAACCAGATCGAGGACCCCGACCTCACCTACGACGGGCGTCGAGCGGTGTTGCTGGAAGGATCGGCCGGCGATGTCGCGCTGTTCGTGAGCGATGCATGGCATCGGGGCACCCCGGCCAGTGGGGGGAACGGCCGCCTGTTCCTCCAGGCGCACTACGGACGTCGAGACATCGCCCAGCGCATCCGCACGACGGCACAGGTGAACCACCTCACCGTCGAATCGATCGGGTGGGCCGACACACCACGTCGGCGCGAGCTCGCCGGCCTCCACGAGCCCTACTTCTACGACGGCTGACTCCCGCTGGCTGACTCCCGCTGGCTGACTCCCGCTGGCTGACCTCCCGCTGGCTGAGCACGCGCCACTATCGTCGGCGCATGAGCAGCTATCGACCGCACAAGGTCGTCGACGACCTACGCACTCTCGCCGACCGCACCGGTGGCCCCGACGGAAGCCGGCGGCTCTGCTGGACTCCCGAATGGCTGGCGGCGCGGGCGCTGTTGCGCGAGTCGCTCACCACCCTCCCAGTGGAGGTCGACGAGGACGAGGCCGGCAACCTCTGGGTGGTGCTCCCCGGGGCCAGCGCCGACACGCTCGTCGTCGGCTCACACCTCGACAGCGTGCCCAAGGGCGGTTGGCTGGACGGAGCCCTCGGCGTGATGGCGGGTCTCGAGCTGCTGCGCTCGCTGGCCGCCGATGGCACGCCGCCGGTCACCGTCGCGTTGGTCGATTGGGCCGACGAGGAGGGGGCCCGGTTCAGTCGCAGCCTGTTCGGGTCGGCCGCGTGCATGGGCACCCTCGACGTCGAGGTGCTCCGGGGGCTCACCGACAAGAACGGGGGCCGCCTCCCCGAGATCCTGGCCGAGCACGGCGTCGACATCGACAACCTCGACGGCGCGCGCTCCCGCATGGCCGATGTGAAGGCCTACGTCGAGGTGCACATCGAGCAGGGCCCGATCCTCGAGGACCGCGGGCTCGGCATCTGCACCGTCACGGGCACGAAGGGAATCGAGCGCGAACGGCTGATCTTCCGCGGCCAGGCGGCGCACGCCGGCACGATGCCGATGGAGATGCGCCGCGACAGCTTCCGCGCCGCGGCGCGCTTCGCGCTGGCCATCGCCGAGGTCGGCGCGCGACACGACGGGGTCACCACCGTGGGCCACGTCGCATGCTGGCCCGGGGTGGTCACCGCGGTCGCCGGCGAGACCCGGATCACGATGGACATGCGCCACATCAGCGCCGAGTCGCTGCAGGCGATGTTCGATGAAGCTCGCGTGGCGGCGACCGAGGCCGCCGCGGCGGAGGGGTGCACGGTCGAGTGGGAGCACATCTTCCGGATCCCACCGATGCCGTTCCACCCGGCGCTGCTCGATGCCGCGCGCGCGGCCGTGCGCGCCGTGGAGGGCCACGACGTAGAGCTGCCGAGCGGTGCGCTGCACGACGCCAGCGAGATGGCCCGCGAGATCCCGACGGTGATGATCTTCTCGTCGTCGACCGCCGGCCTCAGCCACACCAAGGAGGAAGACACCCCGGTGGATCACCTGGTGATGGCGGCCGACGCATTCGACCGCACCTGTCGTCGGGCGATGGAGTTGATCACGGCCGGCACGCTCGGCTGAGCGTCGTACCCAACTCGAACACCCGCGAAGAAGGTCAGCGGCGGCCGGCCGGAATCGCCCCGGCAGCGTGGAGAGCGATCTCCGTCGGGGTCATCGATGTGGCATAGACGACCGCGTCGGCGAGCGCCGCGTTCTGGCTGCTGGTCACCCACTCCGGCAAGAACTCGACTCCACCCCAAGCCTCGCCTCTCTCGCTCGCGCAACGCGCACGCAGCACCGTTTCGGAGACCATCGGGTCGGCGTGGGGCAGCAGGAGGATCACGAAGCATCCGGCGAGAGCCTCGGCAACGTGCTCGGCGAACTGCTCGTCCTCGAAGTGCGAGTGGCCTGCACCGAGGGCGACCACTGCGCCGCGGTGCTCGACCAAGCATCGATCAACTGCGTGCGAGCGTGCCGGCTGCCACCATCGATGCGCCTCTCGGAGTCCGTGGCGGGAGTGTGCACGCGAGAGAAATCGATTCGCGGGTGAGTTCAAGGAAAGATTTCTCGATTTGATGTTGCGTTGTTGTCGTGATCGAACTAGTGTTCGAGATGCCGGTTCTTCCCCTCGGCGTATCGCAGGTCTTCCTGCCAGCACCATCGTCGTGAGGGGAGGTGAGCAATGCCTGTTGATGTTTCGGCGCTCGCGCCGGCCTTCGCCCGGCTGGTTGGCGCCGCAGTCACCGATGATGTGGCCGATCGCGAGCGCGACCAGGTCGAGGTGTTGCTCGCCGACGCAGCCCGCGTCCAGGGCCTCGTCGAAGCTGTCCGGCTGGCCGCCACCAACCGCCTCCAGGTCTTGGCCGACAGCACTGGCCTGCTCGATCCCGAACAGATCCTCGGTCAGCTCGGTCGCACCTCGCGACGCGACGTCAGCCAAACGATCCGCCGGGCTCACGCCACCAACGCCATCCCCCAGCTCGCCACCGCGCTCGCCGATGGAGACGTGTCGGTCACCCATCTCGACGCCGTCTCCAACGCACTCACCCGCCTCGAACCCGACCAACGCGACCTGCTCGCCGCCGAAGGCGACTGGATCACCACGGTCGCGTCGCGATCCACACCCGACGAGCTCGCCCGCGCGTTGGCGTTGCGCGTCCGGCAACTCTGCGTCGACGACGGCATCGCCCGTTTCGAACGCCAACGCCGAGCAACCACACTTCGCCACTGGACCGACCAGATCACAGGAATGATGTGCCTCTACGGTGAGTTCGACCCCGAAACCGGCGCCCGAATCACCGCGGCCATCCATGCCACCGTCGAGCAGCTCTTCCACGACACCACACCCGACACGTGCCCCGACGACGACCGCAAGCAGGGCCACCTCCGGGCACTCGCCGTGGCCCGCCTGCTCGAGGGAACACCCAACGGGTCACCATCGCGGCCCACCTTCGTGGTCGTCATCGACCAACAGACGCTGTGGAACGGCCTTCACGCCACATCACGCATCGAGATAGCCGGCGACGTCGAACTACCCGTCGAAACCCTCCGCCGCCACGCCTGCCTCGCCGACATCATCCCAGTCGTGCTCGACGGCAACGGCGTAGCTGTCGACGTCGGCCGAAGCCGCCGCCTGGCAACCCCCGCCCAACGACACGCGCTGCGAGCGATGTACCCACGGTGCGCGATCCACGGCTGCACCGTCGCCTTCGACAACTGCGAACCACACCACATCCTCTACTGGCGCCACGGCGGTCCCAGCGACCTCGCCAACCTCATCCCACTCTGCTCCAAGCACCACCACCTCGCCCACGAGGGCGGCTGGCAACTATCGCTACGACCCGACGACCGGCTCCTCACCGTCACCCTTCCCGACGGCACCACCCTTGCCAACCCGCCACCACACGCAAAGACCCTCAGCGCTGATCGTCCCTGTCCCTGCGCTTGCTGAACAACGCCGTCGCCAACTTTCCGTCGGCCTTGCCCTGCGTCGCCTTCATGACGGCCCCGACCAGCGCGCCCATGGCCTTGCCCTCGCCGGCGCAGAACTTCGCCCAACTGTCGCCATTGTCGGCGATCACCAGATCGACGCCCGGCCTCGCCGACGACATCGAGCAGTTCCTGCGCGACCAGCACGACGACGGCTGAATCGACGGCACCCGATTTTCGGGTGGTTCGAGCGGTGCAAGGTGGCCGGAAGCTCCTAGGCATGTCACGGACGACAACAAGATGAGTTCCGCGAAGATCAGTCGGCCGGCTTCGAAGCGCTCGTGACGCGGCCGGTCAGCCCTTCACGGCGCGGAAACCTGCCTCGAGATCGGCGAGGATGTCGTCGATCGATTCAAGGCCCACGCTGAGTCTTACGAGGCCCGGGTTCACACCGGTGGTGAGTTGCTCCTGCTCGGTGAGCTGGCTGTGCGTGGTGCTCGCCGGGTGGATCACCAAGCTGCGCACGTCGCCGATGTTGGCGACGTGGCTGTGCAG
>VFMC01000592.1 GCA_006515795.1 Acidimicrobiaceae bacterium
CGGAGAACTGCGGCAACGGCCTCGACGACGACTGCGACGGCGCGACCGACTGCCTCGACACGAACTGCGTGGCGTTCCCGCTCTGCGTCGGATGCTCCGCGTGCATGGGCGCGACGAACGTCGTCTCGCCGGGCGGCCGGTACGACGTCGTGCTCGGGCCGCACGTGCAGACCGGCAGCTGCGGAGGCACGGGCTCGGAGGCGTACCTGTCGTTCACGCTCGTCGCCGCCTCGGACGTCTTCATCGCGACGCACGGCTCGGGGCTCGACACGAAGCTCTACGTCCGCTCCTGCACGTGCAGCGGCACGGAGGTCGACTGCAACGACGACGCGGACGGCCTCACGAGCTCGCGCCTGACGCTCACGAACCTCGCGGCGGGCACGTACAACGTGATCGTCGACACGAACGCGGCGATGAGCGCGACGGTCTCGGTCGACGTGTACGTGTCGTCGCCCGGCGTCGCGTCGGATCGGTGCGGCAATCCAACGTTCATCCCGGCGGGCGCGGCGATGCTGAGCGGCGACTCGTGCACGTACGCGAGCGACTACGACATGGTGACCGACACGGTCGGCTGCCAGTACCCGGGCGGCGGCGACGGGCCCGACCGCGTGTTCTACTTCTACCTGCCGACGGCGCGCACGGTCGCGTTCAACGGTTGCAACGGCGCGACGACGTACGACAGCACCGTGTTCATCCGCTCGGTGTGCTCGGACGGAGTCGCCGCGGCGAACCAGCTCGCGTGCAACGACGACGGCTGCGGCGGAGGCCCGAGCTGCACTGCGCGGTATCGATCGGCGCAGTCCGACATCATGCTCGGTCCGGGGCTCTACTACCTGTTCGTCGACGGCTACGGGTCGATGACGTGCCCGTGCGGCGCGTACGGCTTCACGCTGACCGGTTTCTGATCGCGGCCGTGGCGCGTCGTCGTAGGCCGGATCAAGCTGCGCGTCATGCGTACCTTCACGGCGTTGCTCGCGGTGCTCGGATCCTTCGGCTGCGGTGACGACGGCGGCGGCGGCGGTGCGACGGACGCGGGCACGGGCGTCGACACGGGCGCGGGCGTCGACACGGGCGCGGGCGTCGACACGGGCACCGGCGTCGATGCCGGCGGCGCGACGGATGCGGGCGATGACACCGACGCGGGGGGCGAGACCGATGCGGGCGGCGAGA
>VFMC01000593.1 GCA_006515795.1 Acidimicrobiaceae bacterium
CACCGGAGGGTCGCGGAGGACCCGCCGGACGTGCTGGTCCTAGCGCCGGCCAGCGAGTCGGACCTTCAGGCCGAAGCCGCGATCGAGGTCGCGATCGGACTCTCCATCTCCGTGGCCGGACTCGTGATCGTCCTCGACTCATCTGGTGCCGAACCGGGAACTCCCGGCCACGGCGGCAGCGCAATCGTGTTGCTTGGCGAAGTGGCCGCCGAGGCGCTTCTCGAAGATGACGCCCTCATAGCGCAGATTCCTGTCCCGGTGCCCCAGCCAAAGCCGCGCGCACCGCTTCCGGCGGTCCCGCCACTGCTCTTGCAGCGCCTCGCACACCATCGCGGCGAGAGGGTTGCGTTCGACTATCCTGCCGACACCTCGTAGCCTCGGCGCTCCGGCCCTGCATGGTAGAATGCACCGATGTCGCGACGACGCTTGCGGCAGAGGTTCTCGATTGTATCCAGCGGGGAAGGACACGCATGACGTACGGAAAGGTGACCGTCGTCGGGGCCGGCCAGGTCGGCGCGACGGCGGCATTTGTCATGGCACTCAAGGGAATCGCTGACGTCGTTCTCATCGACGTTGCTGAAGGTATTCCGCAGGGCAAGGCACTCGACATGATGCACGCGCGCTCGGTTGAGCGCTTTGGCGTGAGCGTGACCGGCTCGAACGACTACGCCGCTACCGCCGGGTCGGATGTCGTCGTCATCACCGCCGGTATTCCTCGTCGGCCGGGGATGACCCGCGACGATCTGCTCGCCGTGAATGGCGACATCATCCGGTCGGTCGTCGAGCAGGCGGTCGCCGCCTCGTCTGACGCGGTGCTGCTCTGCGTCACCAATCCGCTCGACGTCATGGCGTACCTCGCCTGGCGCGTTTCGGGCCTGCCCTCCAGCCGGGTGCTCGGCATGGGTGGCGTGCTCGACTCGGCGCGCTTTGCGTACTTCATCGCAGATGCAACGGGCGCACCGATCATCGATGTCGAGGCGCTTGTCGTTGGCGCCCATGGCGACACGATGGTGCCGTTGCCGCGTCTGTCCACGGTTGCCGGTCGCCCGCTTCCCGAGGTCCTCTCTGCCGACGAGATCGCTGAGGTCGTGCGCCGAACCGTTTTCGGTGGCGCGGAGGTCGTGTCGCTCCTCAAGTCGGGAAGCGCGTACTACGCGCCGGGCACCTCC
>VFMC01000594.1 GCA_006515795.1 Acidimicrobiaceae bacterium
CCGATCACCGAGACGTGCGACGGGACGGACCAGGACTGCGACGGCGTCGTCGACGACGGCGCGTGCATGGTCCCGCCGACGGTGATGTGCCCGGCGCCGCTGACGACGCGACCGCTCGTGGCCGTGACGCTCGTCGGTACGGCGATGGACGCCGACGGAGTCATCGCGAGCTGGTCGTGGACGCTCGTGTCGTCGCCGCCCGGCTCGACGGGCTCGTTCGGCTCGCCCGCGTCGCCGGTGACGTCGTTCACGCCGAACCTCGTCGGGGTCTACACGATCCGCCTCACGGTCACCGATGACGACGGGCTCACGGCGACGTGCACGACGACGGTCACTGCGACGGGCGACGGGATCCGCGTCGAGCTGCAGTGGAACACGAACTTCAGCGACGTCGACACGCACCTGCTTCGGATGGCGGGCGGCACGGGCTGGTTCAACTCGCCGAACGACTGCTACTACGCGAACGCGAACCCGTCGTGGGACGCGGCGGGCACACCCGACGACCCACGGCTCGACATCGACGACGTCGAGGGCTACGGGCCCGAGAACATCAACCTCGACGTGCCCGTCACGGGTGCGACGTACCGCGTCGGCATCCACTACTACGCGGACGACGGCGTCGGAGCGTCGACGGCGACGGTGCGGATCTACTGCGGCGACATCGCGGTCACGCCCGCGTACATGACGAGCCGCACGCTCGCCAACGGTGGCGGCATCACCTCGGACGCGAACGACTTCTGGCGCGTCGCGGACGTGCGCTGGAACGGTGGCGACAGCTGCACGGTCACGGCGATCAACACGCTCACGACCGGCGGCACGGCACGAACGACGCCGTAGCGGCACGGCCATCTACGTCGTAAATGACCCACGCGTGTGACGCGCGTCCGACGGTATCCTCCGCGCCGGAGGATCGATGGCCGCACCCGACCCGACCACGCTGCAGGCGCCGCCGCCCGAAGTCGTCCACGCGACGGAGCTCGCATTCCTGGCAGCGTGGGACGGCGGCGCGCGACCGCCCGGCTGGGCGCTCACGCCGCGCGCGGTCGTGACGTTCGTGTGCGGCAGCAAGGGCGAGACGCTCCGTCTCCCGAAGGCCGGCAAGCCCACGGGCGACGTCCCGGCGTCGCTCGCCGTGACCGAGAAGTTCGTCGGCGACCGCGCGCTCGTCG
>VFMC01000170.1 GCA_006515795.1 Acidimicrobiaceae bacterium
GCCGAAGTCGAGGGAGAAGCGCTCCCGATCGTCGATCTCGTCGACAACGACGGCAGCACGATCAGCACCGCCGACCTGCTGGGGCAGCCGCTGATCATGAACTACTGGTTCTCCACGTGCGTACCGTGCAAGAAGGAGCTGCCGGCGTTCGCCACCGTGCACGCCGAGCTGGGCGACCGCATCCGCTTCGTCGGCGTGAACCCGGTGGACACACCGGAGGTCAACGAGTCGTTCGCCCGCGAGCGCGGCGTGCAGTACGAACTGCTCCGCGACCCCGATGGTGCCTTCACCGACGCCGTCGGCATCGCCAACGCGCCCGTCACGCTGTTCATCGCCGCCGACGGCACGATCGTGCGCCAGACAGCCGTGCTCGACGTCGACGAGTTGCGTTCCTACGCACAAGAGCTCGCCGGATGAACCTCTCGCTGGCGTTCATCACCGGCATGCTCGCCGCAGTGAACCCGTGCGGGTTCATCCTCCTGCCCACGTACTTGCTGTACTTCCTCGGGCTCTCCAGCGACCCAGCAGCCGGTGGAGCCGGCAGCGAACGGGCGCCGATCGGCAGAGCGCTGCAAGTTAGCATCGCCGTTTCGGCCGGCTTCCTCAGCGTGTTCCTGGTGGTCGGTGTGATCACCGAGTTCTTCACCGGCTGGATCAACGCCAACGCCAAGTACGCAACCAGCGTGATCGGCGTGGTGCTCGTGGCCCTCGGCATCGCCATGCTGTTCGGCTACCGGCTGCCGATCAACACCCCCAAGGTCGATGCCGGTGGGCGCGACCGCACCGTGTGGTCGATGTTCGTGTACGGCATTGCCTACGCCGTCGCATCTATCGGCTGCACGCTGCCACTGTTCATCACCAACCTGTTCGGCGCCGCCCGGCGCGAAGGCTTCCTCGCCGGCGTCGCCAACATCGTCGCCTACGGAGCCGGCATGGCGTTGCTGGTCACGGCCCTCACGGTCAGCCTGGCCGCGGCCAACCTCGGCCTGTTGAAGGTGCTCCGCTCGGGCATGCAGTACGTGGAGATGGTGGCCGGAGCGTTCGTGCTGCTCTCGGGTCTGTACCTGTTGTGGTACTTCTGGCACGTCGACGTGCAGGGCGACGGCGACCCGATCAGCGATGCGGTGCAGCGCTACCAGACCGACATCCAGAACTTCCTGAACGACCATTGGCGCGGCGTCGCGGTAGCGCTGCTCGCCATCGTCGGCGCGGCCTTGCTGCACACCGCCGCGTCCAGGCGACGACGGCCGCCGGCCGGATGAACGACTCGTTCGCAGCACTCCTCGCCACCCCCGGCGTGGACGAGGTCTGCGAACTGCGCAGCTCGTTCGGGTTCATGGCGTACCACGGCGGCGCGCTCGAGGAGATGACCGACCACATCGCGATGGCCGCCGCCGAACGAACCGGATCGAGCTACTACGGGGTGCATCAGCCGAAGGGCATCGAACGGCACCTCCCCTCGATCCGCTTCGACCCGCAAGTGTCACCTCAGCTGCGCGCCTTCGTCGACCACGTCGACATCGTGGTCACCATCCACGGCTTCGGCCGGCGCCCACCATGTGGGGGCCGTGCTGCGCCGCCGACTGCCCGCCTACGAGGTGTTCACCGATCTGCACCGGATCCCCAACGAGTTGCGCGGCATGCATGCCCGCAACCCGGTGAACCTTCCCCCGCAGCGAGGCGTGCAGATCGAGCTGCCACCGCGGGTGCGCGGCACCACGCCACTGTTCTGGGATTGGGAAGGGCCGGGTCTGGCCCCGCATGCCCAGGCACTCGTCGATGGCCTCGTCGAAGCCGTCGACTCATGGTCGCTGTGACGATCGCCGCCGCACGGTGGCGCCCTCAGGGCGCCAGGCGTTCGATGTGCCAGCGGCCGTCGACCACCCGGTAGCGCAGTCGATCGTGCAGCCGGCTCGGCCGGCCCTGCCAGAACTCGAACGCCGTGGGACGCACCAGCCATCCGCCCCACTGCGGTGGGCGCGGCACCTCGGCCACACCGGCGAAGGTTGCTTCCATCTGGGCGACGCGCGCGTCGAGCGCCGCCCGGTCGGCCAGCACGTGTGACTGCGGCGATGCCCACGCCCCGACCTGTGACGGCCGCGGCCGGCTGGCGAAGTACTCGTCGCTCTCGGCCTCGGGGAGGCGTTCGGCGACGCCGGTGACGCGCACCTGGCGATGCAGCTGCAACCACGTGAACAGCAGCGCCACCCGACCGTCGGCCGCGAGTTGAGAGCTCTTGGCCGACTCGTAGTTGGTGAAGAACGAGAAGCCGCGCTCGTCGGCCCCTCGGGCGAGCAGGTATCGCGACTGTGGGAACCCGTCGGTGTCCACCGTGGACAGCACGAACGCATTGGGCTCGACGCAACCGGCTTCGGTGGCCTGCTCGAACCACGTCTGCCACTGGTCGAGTGGTGACGGTGCAAGGTCGGAGTCGTCGAGACCGGCGGTCTCGTACTCGCTGCGGCGCCCGGCGAGGTCGCTCATGGTGCGGGGATGACGTGGGCGCCGCGCATGTACGGATGAAGCACCGCTGGTATGGAGATGCTGCCGTCTGCCTGGCGATGGTTCTCGACGATGGCCGCCCACACCCGTGGCACGGCGAGGGCTGAACCGTTGAGGGTGTTGACCAACGAGGTGCCCTTCGCGCCCGGCACCCGGTAGCGGATGTCGGCGCGCCGCGCCTGGTAGTCGCTGAACCAGCTGATCGAGCTGACCTCGAGCCAGTTGTCGCAGCCGGACGCGTACACCTCGACGTCGAAGCTGCGGTGATGGCTCTGGCCCATGTCGCCCGTGCAGATCTCGATGATGCGGTACGGGAGCTCGAGCGAGGCGATGAGCTTCTCGACGCGGCCGACCATCTCGGCTAGCAGGCCGGGGGCCTGTTCGGGTGTGGCCAGCGCGAAGATCTCGACCTTGTCGAACTCGTGCGAACGGAGCATGCCGCGGGTGTCGCGCCCGGCTGAGCCTGCCTCGCGCCGGTAGCAGGGCGAGAAGGCCATCAGCCGCAACGGCAGCTGTGCCGCATCGAGCACCTCGCCGGCGTACATCGAGGTGAGCGGCACCTCGGCGGTGGGGATGCACCACAGGTCGTCGCGTTCGATCAGGTACGAGTCGTCGGCGAACTTGGGCAGCTGGCCAGTGGCGGTGAGCGTGGCCGTGGTGACCAGCGAGGGCGGGCGGATCTCCTCGAAGGCGTCGGCGTTCGAGTCGAGCGCGTACTGACACAGTGCTCGAGCGAGCGTGGCGCCGAGCCCGCGCTGCATCGTGAACATCGCGCCGCTGATCTTGGTGGCCCGCTCGCCGTCGAGGATCCCCAAGGTGGTAGCCGAGGCCCAGTGCGCCACACGCTGATGATCGGCGAACTCGGCGGGAAGACCGACCGGACCGGCGACGACCGGGTTGTCGTGATCGTCGGCGCCGTCGGGAGCGTCGGGGTGGGGGGTGTTGGGGATGCGCAGCAGCACGTCGCGAACCCCGAGCTGCACGCTGTCGTACTCGGCGGCGAGGATCCGTTCGTGCTCGCCGAGCGCCCGCGAGCGCACCTGCAACTGCTCGGCCTGAGTGGATTCGCCGGCCTTGCGCAGCGCGCCGACCTGCTTGGACATCTCGTTCACCTGGGCGCGGATCGCGTCGCGCTGAGCAACGATGTCGCGCATCCGCTCGTCGCCGGCGATGGCCTGGTCGAGCTGGTCGAGCAGCTCCGGGCTTCCCCGCCGAGCCAGGGCCGAACGCACGAGATCGGGCTGGGTGCGGAGCAGGCGTACGTCGATCACAGAGACCTGAGGTTACTGCCGGTCACCCGCTGAAGTCGTAGAAGTAACGGTCGGCGAACACCGTGTCGGTGCCACGCATCGAGGCCCGCACCTCTCCCGGATGGCGGATCATCCCGAACACGTGCCAGTCGCCGAAGCGGTCGAACTTCCGGCAAGAGGTCACCACCGGAGCCGAACGGAGCGTGATGAACCGGCGCCCGCTGCGACGGCCGAACTCGCGCAGCCGCCGGGCGAAGTCGAGGTCCTCGGCAATCGTCAACCGCTCGTCGAAGCCACCGATCGCGTCGAAGTCGTTGCGCCGGAACCAGTACATCGCACCGCCGAGACCGGTGATGAGCATGCTCAGTCGCACCATCGCGATGGTCGTATCGATGCCGATCGAGCGTCGTTCGGGAACGAACGACGCCCCACCCCCGACGAAGCGGCCGGTGGCGAGATGGCGCTCCACCTCGCCCAGCGCGTCGTGGTGCATCAGGCTGTCGGCATCGATCGTCACCACGATCTCTCCGGTCGAGGCGCGAATGCCGGCGTTGCGCACGGTGGCGATGTTGCGGCTGTCGTCACGCACGACGATCGCGCCGGAGGCCGCCGCCACCTCCGCCGTCGCATCGGTGCAACGGCTGGCGACCACGACGATCTCGACACCGCAGTGGATCGACCCCGCGGCCCGCTTGATCGAGTCGATGCAGGCCGGCAGGTACCGCTGTTCGTTGTGCGCTGGTATCACCACCGAGATCCTCGACATGCGCTAGTCATCGTCATTCGGCAACGAGAACTTGATGGGCGGTCGTCGCGGCCCGTGCCATAGGGTCGCGTCATGACAGCCGTGGCGGTGGAGGGACTGACTGTTCGATATGGCGACCTCGTAGCCGTTGACGACGTTTCGTTCACCGCACTGGCCGGCGAGGTCACAGCAGTGCTCGGCCCGAACGGCGCCGGCAAGACGAGCACCATCGAGGTGTGCGAGGGCTTCCGCCGGGCCGATGCCGGTTCGGTGCGGGTGCTCGGCCTCGACCCAGCCCGTGACCAGCAACGGCTGAGTGAGCGGATGGGTGTGATGCTGCAAGACGGTGGCGTGTACCCCAGCGCCCGAGTGCGCGACTGCGTACGTCACTACTGCGCCCTGTACCAGCGCGGCGCCGACGCCGACGAGATCATCACCACCGTCGGTCTCGGCGATCGGCACTCCACCACCTGGCGTCGACTGAGCGGCGGTGAGAAGCAGCGGCTGTCGCTGGCACTCGCCCTGGCCGCGCGACCAGATGTGGCCTTCCTCGACGAACCCACCGCGGGGGTCGACGTGCACGGTAGGGACACCATTCGCCAAGTGGTCCGCGAGTTGGCCGAGGGCGGGTGTGCCGTGGTGCTGGCAACTCACGAGCTCGACGAGGCGGAGCGCATCGCCGACCACGTGATCATCTTCGATCGTGGCCGCACGGTTGCCGACGGCACCCTCGACGAACTGCGCCGCGGACACGACGAAGTTCGGTTCCGCAGCGCAGCGGGCCTCGACATCGGCGCGCTCTCGGCGGCGATCGGCCGGCCGGTGCGCTGCGCCGGGCACGAGCGGCACGACGGGCATGGCCCGCGTCGCGGCAACGGCCACGACGAGTACCTGGTGGATGCCGCACCCGACCCGCAACTCGTCGCCCGGTTGTCCGGATGGCTCGCCGAACACGGCCATCCGCTGCACGACGTGCGCGGCGGCGCCCAGCGCCTCGAAGACGTGTTCCGCCGGCTCCTGGCCAGCCCCCACCAACCGGCACGCGACGACAAGCCGGCCACCGACGGCGAGACCGGCGGCGGCTCGTGAGTCGGTTCACGGCCCAGCTCCGCGTCGAGCTGCAACTGGTGGCGCGAAACGGCGAGCAGTTGCTGCTTACGCTGGTGATCCCGGTGATGCTGCTCGTGTTCTTCAGCGTGGTCGACGTGCTGCCGACCGGAACCGACGAACCGGTCGACTTCCTGGCACCCGGCGTGCTCGCCCTCGCAGTCATGAGCACGGCAATGGTGAGCCTCGGCATCGGTACCGGATTCGAGCGGTCGTACCAGGTGTTGAAGCGGCTCGGCGCCACCCCGCTCGGCCGCACCAGGCTGGTCGCGGCCAAGATCGCATCGGTGATGGTGGTGGAGCTGGTGCAGTTCGTGGTTCTCGTGCCGGCGGCCATCGGGCTCGGCTGGCGACCCGACCCCACCGGAGTGCTGGTGGCCGTCGCCGCGGTGCTGCTGGGCACGATGGCGTTCGCCGGCATCGGTCTCACCATGGCCGGCCGGCTGCGCGGCGAGGTGAACCTCGCCGCGGTGAACGGGCTGTACCTCGTTCTGCTCCTGCTGGGGGGCATGGTCATCCCGTTCGCCGAGCTCCCTGGCGTGCTTCGAGGTGTTGCCTACGTGTTGCCATCGGGTGCGCTGGCCGATGTGCTCCGCGACTCGCTCGACGGCGGCGGAACCGGCAGTGGAGGCGGCGGCGTGCGGGTCGGGGAATCGTGGGCGGTGCTGGCCGCGTGGGCCGCGGCCGCCCCGCTAGTCGCCCGCCGGCTCTTTCGTTTCCAGTAGGGCTGGTTCGCTTCGATCGAACGCC
>VFMC01000595.1 GCA_006515795.1 Acidimicrobiaceae bacterium
CGATCCGACGCAGGACGCGAGCGACGTGGCCGCGACGACGACGGATAGCTGGACGGTGCTGACGCCCGCGAACCTGGCGATCACGGCAGTCGACACGACGCCGAACTACGTGACGCAGGGCCAGACGAGCGTTGCGGTGACGATGTCGGTGACGAACACCGGCGGAGCGACCGCGAACATCGACGCGCTGAACCTGGACTTCAACGGGAGCCTGACGGGCTACGCGGTAACGACGGGTGCCTATGACGGCGCGTTGGCCGGCGGAGCGACGACGACGATTGCGTTCACGGTGGATGTGGACGCGGCCGCCCCGCTGGGTCTGACGACTATCGATGGAGCAGTCAGCGGCGCGGATGCCAACTCCGGTGCCGTGACGATAGACGGCGACGCAGCGATTGTG
Source organism: Acidimicrobiaceae bacterium (assembly GCA_006515795.1). Classification (GTDB taxonomy): domain Bacteria; phylum Actinomycetota; class Acidimicrobiia; order Acidimicrobiales; family Ilumatobacteraceae; genus VFMC01. The sequence goes on from VFMC01000595.1 coordinate 401, forward strand.
GATCAGTGGACGGTCCAGGCGCCCGCGAACCTCGTGATCACCGCCCTCGCCGCCTCGCCGACGCAGGTGTCGACGGGCCAGAGCTTCCAGGCGACGGTGACGGTCCAGAACGTGGGCACCGCCGCGGCGACGATCGAGTTCTCCGACGAGAGCCTCGTCTTCTCCAACGGCGGTCTGATCGCGAGCGGCACGACGCAGGCGACGACGGTGACTCTGGCTGCCAATGCCAGTTCCTCCTTCACCTTCACCGTGGTGTCCGGCGCCTCGAGCGGCGTGACCACCTTGACGAGCGCGACCTTCAGCGCCACCGACACCAACTCCGGTCTCCCGGTGCCGGTGAACGCGAACAACGCCTCGCCGAAGACCATCACGATCCAGGGCAAGGCCAGCCTGAGCATCACCGCAATCAGTGCCTCGGCGACGCAGGTGTCGACGAGCCAGATGTTCACGTCGACGGTGACTGTCCAGAACACGGGTGAGGCCGCCATCAACTTCACCATCGAGAACTTGGTGTTCTCCGATGGCAATCTGACGGCGCCTCAACTCAATCAGACTGTGACCCTCGTCGGCGGCGACACCGTCGGCTTCGAGTTCTCCGTCACGGCCGGGGCGGCCTCGGGTGTCACGACGATCACGAGTGCCACCTTCACCGCGGTGGACGCCAACAGCCTCAACGGTCTGGTCGTCGCGAGCAATGTGGCCTCGCCGGTCTCGGTGCTCGTGCAGCAGCCGGCGGCGATCAGGATCCTGTCGCTGAGAACGAACTCGGATCACGCAGGGCCAGACCGCCATCCCGGTCGAGATGTTCGTCACCAACAGCGGCGAAGCCTCGGCCGAGCTGACGCTGGGCTCGACCTACGCCCTGTCCTTCTCGAACGCTGGTAGCGACGTGACCACGCAGTACCAGGTCACGCTGAACCCGGCCAATCCCTCGAGTCTGCCTGGCGGTCAGGTGACGACGTTCGCCTTCACGGTCGACGCCGCCTCGCTCGCTCCGCTGGGTCTGACGACTCTCGACGCCAGGATGGTGGCCTTCGATGGAAACACCGGCGCCACGGTCTCGAGCACGAGTTCGGCTCTCACGACCTCGTGGACATGCCAGAGCCGGTCGAACCTCATGCTCGCATCGCCGACCGTTGTGCCGGCAAGTGTGCTGAGAGGCAACACCGTCCGGCTGACTGTCCAGGCCTCCAACACCGGGACGGCCATCGCCACTCAGGTCGAATCGAACGTGCTCTGGAGCAATCCGAAGCTGGCGGTGACCACGGTCGGGACGCCGGCGACGAGCATTGCGGCTGGTGACTCGACCACCTTCTCGTTCGATGTGATGGTGCCCCTCACGTCGACCCTCGGAACGGCCGTCGGAACGGTCACGATCAGCTGGGTCGATATCAACCTGGGACATCTGTTCAAGTCGATCGCGATCCCCTCAGTGGTTGTGCAGAACAACGTGCCGAGGGCCATCACCGCGGCCTCGATGACGGGCACGGTGACCGCCATGGTCGTCCTCGACGGACGGACGTCCTACGACGGCCCGGCCGCCGGCCAGTCGGAAGGCGACACCTTGTCGTACTTCTGGAGTGTCATCACCCAGCCCTCGGGCA
>VFMC01000171.1 GCA_006515795.1 Acidimicrobiaceae bacterium
CCTACACAGCGGCATTCAGTGCTGCGGCGGCAAGGTTCCGGCGTCGATCGTTGTACGTGGTGTTCACCGATCTCGGCGAGGCCACCATCGAACAGACCGTGCGGCCGGCGTTGGCGATCCTCGTGCGGCGGCACCTCGTCGTCGTGGCGAGCGTCCGCGATCCGGTGATCGGTGGTTGGGCGGCAGGACGCGTGCACGTGTGGGCGAGCGACGCGTTTCGACAGGCCGCGGCCGTATCCGCTATCGAGTCACGCGATCGGGCCGCAGCCCGGTTGCGGTCGGCGGGTGCGATCGTGCTCGATGCCGAACCGGGCCAACTGGCGGTGCAACTCGTCGACACCTATCTCGAGCTCAAGGCGTCCGGCCGGCTCTGAGCCCCGCAACACCGGCGAGATCGGTTTCGTCGAAGTCGTCCCGAGCGCGAACGCCGTAGGCGATGGTCCATCCCCAGAAGGCTGCGAACACCACCACGCCGATGCCGACGCGAACGGCGGTGGGCCACGGGCGGCCGGTGACGAAACCCTCGACGACCGCGGCGAGCAAGAGCGCGGCGATCAAGCCGACCAGGCCGGCCGCGCCGGCGACGACGACGGCAGAGAGCTCGAGCAGGCCGTGCGGCAGGATCAATCCCCAGAACGTGCCGCCTTGGCCCACGTGTGTGAACATGCCCCCGGCGATGCCCCCGTTGGCTCCGTTGTAGGCGAGCACCCCGGCCGTCACAACGCAGACGAGGATGCCGGCGGCGAACGCGACGAAGGCCACCCGGACGTTGTTGAGGAACACCTGGGTGGCGAAGTTCTGCGCCGGCTGCGATGAGTAGTAGCTCGCGAAGTCCTGGTTGATGTAGGCCTCGCGGGCCGCTTCGGGCGCGATCAGGTCGAACGCCCGTGGTGACACCGAGAGCCACACCTGGAACACGGCCCAGGGTACGAAGGTGAGCAGGGACGCGGCGAGGATGAACCGACGCAGCGAGACGACCGCCGCCGGAAAGCTGACCGCGGCAAACTCGGTGACGGCACGTCGCACCTCGGGCGTGCGCTGCCCGTACAGCACGCTGTGCGTGTCGCCGACGAGCAGCGTGAGGCGATTGATCAACATCGTGTCGCCCGCATACCGAACCCGCGCATGCGCCAGATGCGCCCCGCACGTCTCGTAGAGCTTGGTGAGCTCATCGACCTCGTCGGGTGACAGCGAGCGGATCCGTCGCGCCCGCTTGGTGAGCTGCTGCAGTCTCAGCCAGGCCGCCTGGTTGGAGGCGACGAACGCATCGATGTCCACCGCGACGTAGGGTACCGACTCATGGGCCGCCAGGCTGCGAGGTTCACCGACCACGGCATCGTCACCCCCGAAGCGGTCGTGCTCGAGCTCGAGACCGCCGGCCTCGCGTCGCGGGTCTGTGCGGGGCTGATCGACCTCGCGATCCAGCTCGGTGCGTTGCTGGTCGCATCGTTCGTCATCGTCCTCGTCGGCGGGCTGATGCGGGATGCCGGCGAGTCCTTCGTGCAGACCGCCTTCGCGGTCACGATCACGCTGATCCTGCTCGGCTACCCGGTGGTGATGGAGACGCTGTGGCGCGGGCGCACGCTCGGGAAGATGTGGATGGGCCTGCGCGCGATCACGGTCGACGGCTCGCCGATCACCGCACGGCACGCAACTCTGCGGATGATGGGCGGTCTCGTCGACAAGCTCCTCCCGCCCGGAGGTGTGACCGGTGCGCTGTTCGTGCTCGGAACGCGACGCCATCAACGCGTCGGCGACCTCCTTGCCGGCACCATCGTGATCCGCGATCCGCAGCGCCTCGCGCTACCCCCTGCGCTGTGGTTCCCGGTGCCCTTCGGCTGCGGGGCCTATGCCGACTCGCTCGATCCCACGGCGATGACGGTCGAGCAGTACACGGTGCTGCGTGCGTTCTTGATGCGCGTGCACGAGCTGCGGCCCGATGCACGCCACAGCGTGGCGCTTGCGCTGGCCGACCGCACGGCAGCGGTGATCGGGCACCAGCGGCCTACCCAGGTGCATCCCGAGACGTTCATCCTGTGCGCGGTCGCTCGTTACCAGCGCCGCAACTTCGCGCGACCTCAGCCCGGCGCAGCCCTCGCGCCGCCGCGGCCCGGGAAGCCGTTGGTGCAGCACCGATAGCGTTGACGGCATGTCCGGCGAGCTCACCTACCTCGACCATGCGGCCTCCACGCCGATGCGTCGTGAGGCGATCGAGGCCATGCTCCCGTTCCTCGACCAGCAGTTCGCCAACCCGAACGGTTCCCACCGCTTCGCCCGGCAGGCCCGCGCCGCACTCGATGATGCCCGCGACGTGATCGCCGATGTGGTTGGTTGCCGCCCCGGCGAGATCATCTTCACCGGCGGAGGCACCGAGGCCGACAACACGGCGATCGTCGGCACCGTTGCCCGCCATGGGGGCACGGCGGTGTGCTCGGCGGCCGAGCACCATGCCGTGCTCCACGCCGTGGAGCACGTGGCCGGGCGCGTGGTCGGTGTTGACGAGTGCGGCGCGATCGACCTCGAGCAGTTCGGCGCCGCCGTCGATTCGTCGGTGTCGGTCGTGTCGGTGATGGCCGTGAACAACGAGGTCGGCTCGATCACCGACGTGGCCGCAGCGGCCGATGTGGCCCGGCGTCGTCACCCCGGTGTTCGCGTGCACACCGACGCCGTGCAGGCCGCGTCGTGGCTCGACCTGCGCGAGATCACGCCGCACGTCGACCTGCTCTCGCTCTCCGCGCACAAGTTCGGCGGCCCCAAGGGCGTCGGCGTGCTGGTCGAACGATCGCCCGGATGCTTCGCCCCGCTACTGATCGGTGGCGGGCAGGAACGCGAGCGCCGCAGCGGCACTCAGAACGTGTCCGGTGTGGTGGCCATGGCCGAGGCGTTGCGCCTCGCCGACGTGGAACGCGATGCGGAACGGGCGCGGCTCACGGTGCTGCGCGACCTGCTCGTCGACGGGCTCGTCGAGGCGTTGCCCGATGTTCGCGAGACGGTCGATCGGTCGCGCAAGGTGGCCGGATCGGCACACGTCTGCATCGCCGACCTCGAGAACGAGGCGCTCCTGTACCTGCTCGACGAGGGTGGTGTGTGCGCCAGCGCGGCGTCGGCATGTGCCGCGGGAGCGATGGAACCGTCGCACGTGCTGGCGGCCATGGGCGTCGAGCGGCGGTGGTCCACCGGGGCGTTGCGGCTCACCCTCGGTCGCACCACGACCGTCGCCGACGTCGACCGCGCCGTCGCGGTGATGGTGGCCGCGGTCGAACGCATCCGCGGGTTCTCCCGATGACGGTGCCGCGATGACGGTGCCGCGATGAAGGTGCCGCGATGAAGGTGATGTGCGCGATGAGCGGTGGCGTCGACTCGTCTGTCGCCGCGGCCGAGCTGCTCCGCGCCGGCCACGATGTGGTCGGTGTCACGATGCGGCTGTGGGGTGGCGACAGTGATACCGGCTGCTGCTCCATCGCCGATGTCGACGATGCCCGACGCGTAGCCCAGCAGCTCGGCATCGACCACCTCGTCTTCAACTTCACCGACGACTTCGAGACCTCCGTCGTGAAGCCCTACGTCGAGGCGCATCGGCGCGGCCTCACTCCGAACCCGTGCATCGAGTGCAACCGGCACCTCAAGTTCTGGCGACTCAGCGAGCGTGCCGATCTGCTCGGGTTCGACGCCATCGCCACCGGCCATCACGCCAGGATCGTCGAACACCACGGCACGCGCTACGTCGCCCGGGGCGCCGATCCCGACAAGGACCAGAGCTACGTGGTGCACATGTTGCCCCAGCGCGAACTGGAGCGCACGTTGTTCCCGGTGGGCCACATGAACAAGAGCGAGGTGCGCGAGCTGGCAGCCCGCTCGGGCCTCGGCACCGCCACCAAGCCCGACAGCCAGGACGTGTGCTTCATCACCGAAAAGGGTGGCCGCGAACAGTTCCTCGGCAACCGCATCGCCTTCCGGCCGGCCGTGGTGGTAGATCGCGATGGCTCCGAGCTCGGCCAGGTGCCGGCGATCGAACTGGTCACCGTCGGGCAGCGGCGCGGCATCGGCCTTCCCGGTGGCGGACCGAAGCGCTACGTGCTCGAGGTGGACACCGCACGCGCGGTCGTGGTCGTCGGCGACGAGCACGAGCTCTTCGAAGACGGTCTCGTGCTCGAGGCACTCACGTGGGCGTCGGCGCCGATCGATGGCGAGGTTCTCGTTCAGTGCAGTGCGCACGGCAGGCCACGCCGCGCCGTGGTGCGCGACCACACGGTCACCTGGATCGAGCCCGAACGGCGCGTCGCTCCTGGCCAGACCGTGGTGCTGTACGACCTCTCCGACACCCGTGTGCTCGGTGGCGGAATCACCGTCGGCGCCACCTGACCATCAGCCGCCTCAGGCGACAGTGGCTCAGCCGACGGGCAAGTTCCGTGAACGCGCCGCGGCGAGCAATCGTCCCGGGCGCGTCGGCGCTACCAGCACCGACCGAACGTGCAGCGCCCTGCCACCCGGGGTCTGACGGGTAGGGGCCAGCACCACCGTTTCGAGGTTGCCGAAGGCCAGTTCCACCGCGTGACCGGCTGCGGGCCCGGTGAGGTCGGCTGCTTCGGTGTCGGCGTAGGCGAGCTGCAGCCCGGCGATGTTCCGGGTCGCAACCATGACGGTGTCGGCTAGCACCACGTGGTCGTGCAGCACCACACCGGCGGGTACCAACACGAGCCACCGTCGCGAGAGGCGGTGGAACCTCGGCGCCAGGAACCACCACGCGCCAGCGGCGCCGAGGCTGAGCACGACGCCCGGAACCCAACCCCTCGCGGCGAGTGCAAGGGGTCCGACGATCGAGCAGGCGGCCGCGACGCTCCACGACACGACCAGCGGCACGATGAACCCCACGGGCGGGCGCAGCAGGAAACGCCGCTCGTCTCCGTAGGCCGACGCTTGCACGAACATCTGCCCGACCTCGCCGCTCGCCGTGAGCACGACCATCACGAAGCACAGGGCCAACGCCACGGTGGCCTCGACCACGCTCGACGAACCTGTGGCCGCGAGCCCGGCACACACGAGAGCCAGTGGAACGATTGCCCGCACTGCCGTGAGCGCCACCGTGGATGGTACGAGCAGGGCGAGAGCGACCGAACCCCATCCCATCCACAGCGCGATCGTGGCCACCACTTGCACCGGACGGCTGTGCGCGGCGAGAGCGTCGCCGAATGGCGCTCCGCCGAGCACCGCGACCGCAAGCCACACGAGCCGGGCCGACCACACGATCGTGCGGCCACTTAGCACACCGTGTGCTGTGTCGACGATGCCGTTTGATTTGCCTGAGACCCGCACGAGCGGACAGGGTATCGACCGACGGATCACGGGCCGTGTGGCGTCAGGATCCAGATCGCCAACGGTGCCACGGTGGGGATCGGCAGCCTGCCGCACCGCGATCTCTCCGACGGTGTCGCGTTCGCGCTCGATGCCACCAAGATCGCGACGATCCCTTCGTTCCCGCGCCGCTCGCCCGCCGAGGGGATGACAACCCAGGCGATGCTCGGCATCGAGGGCATCACCGTCGGTCAGTACGGTGCGATCTCGGTTGATGCCAGCCGGGTCGACCCGCTGGCACCGGTGCTGACCGACATCCAGCACGACGCATTCACAGGGTTCCGGGCGTTCCTGGCCGCGGCCGCTGAACGTCGCGGCGCCGCGGCCGTGGAGACGGTCAAGTGGCAGCTCGTGGGTCCCGTCACCCTCGGGATGAGCCTCCGACGCGCTGGGGTGGCCGACCACGTGGCCTTCGATGTGGCCGTTCGCGCCGTGCGGGCCCACGTCGGCAGCCTGCTCGATGCCGTCGACGCGGCGCTGCCCGGATGCTCTCAGGTGGTGTTCATCGACGAGCCCGACATGACCGATCTCACCGATGCCGGCTTCCCGCTGGCCCCGGACACGGCGATCGATCTCGTGTCGGGGGCGCTGGCGGCGGTCGAGCAGCGCGCGGTGTCGGGCCTGCACGTGTGCGGCGAGGCCGATTGGCCGTCGCTGATCGCCGCTGGGCCGCAGGTGCTGGCGGTTCCCGTTCGTGCCTCGCTGGTCACCTCGGCCGGCTACCTGCAGCAGTTCATCGCCCGCGGCGGCGTGGTGGCGTGGGGTGCCGTGCGCACCGACGGGCCCATCGCCTACACGGTGGAGCGACCCTGGCGGCAGCTGAGCGATCTGTGGTGCCAGCTGGTGGAGCGTGGGTGCGATCATCAGCTGCTGCGCCAGAACTCGTTGATCACCCCCGAGTGCGGTCTGGGTACGCACACGCCGGCAGTGGTCGAGCGCATCCATGGCATCACCAGCGAGCTCGGTCACCGCGTCTACGACCAGGCCATCGCCTCGAGGTTCGTGCTCGGCGCCTGATCCGCCATCGCGGCTCGCTGCTTCATCGTGTTCAGCAGCGGGCCGTCGGACCCGGTCGGTGGCGACGGGGAATGGGAGACTCCGGCAATGAAGTCGCCCAGCGCTGCCGCATCGATCACCATCGCCCTGCTCCTCGCGGCCTGCACGAACAGCGACTCGAACCGCGAATCGACCCTGGCCTCGAGCGTCGCGACCACCGCGGCCACCTCCGTCGATGCCACGATCACATCGATCGACGACGAGGACCTGGGCTTGGCCCTCGCCACGTTCGTCGTGCAACCAGGGACCGAGCAGATCGCCGTCCTCGGCGCCGAGCCGGGTGCGATGCTCAGCGTCGTCGACCCCGACGGTGCCGCTATCGACACCCGCGCCGTCGACGAGCAGGGTTCGCTGCTGTTCCGCAACCTCGCCCCCGGAGAGGGCTACCGGATCGTCGGCGACACGGAGGCCTCGCCGACCGTCGCCGTGGCGAGCCCCAGCGACGTTCCGCCCGCCGACCTCTACGCCGACCAACCGGAACTGCCGGCAGGCGGCTTCGGTTACATCGTCACCCGCGACGGCACCACGCTGAGCGCCAACGTGGTGCTTCCGGGTGCAGCCGACGATGGCCCGTACCCCACCGTGGTGGAGTACAGCGGCTATCAGCCCAGCGACCCGGACAGCGCGGACATCGCCGGGTTGTACACGGCGCAGGGCTTCGCCTACGTCGGCGTCAACATGCGCGGCACCGGTTGCAGCGGCGGCTCGTTCCGCTTCTTCGAGACCGTTCAATCACTCGACGGCTACGACGTGGTCGAGGCCGTCGCCGCCCAGCCGTGGGTGATGGACCACGAGGTGGGCATGGTGGGCATCAGCTACCCGGGCATCAGCCAGCTGTTCGTGGCGGCCACACAGCCACCGAGCCTGAACAGCATCACCCCACTGTCCGTGCTCGACGACAGCTACCGCAGCACGCTCTACCCGGGCGGCCTCCTCAACACCGGTTTCGCCGTGTCGTGGACGCAGGCACGCGCCGATCAGGCGCAACCGTTCGGCCAGGGCTGGACGCAGGAACGTGCCGACGCCGGCGACCGGGTGTGCGCCGACAACCAGCTGCTGCGGCTGCAGAACCCCGACCTGGTCCAAGAGATCGGCGACAACCCGTACTACTCCAACTCGTTGGGCGACTCGCTGGCGCCGATCACTTTCGTCGACCGGATCGAGGTGCCGGTGTTCCTGGCCGGCGCCTGGCAGGACGAGCAGACCGGCGGCCACTTCCCGCACATGCTGGCGGCGTTCACCGGTTCGCCGCACCTGTACGTCACGCTCACCAACGGCGTGCACACCGAGTCGTTGACCCCGCCGGTCGCCCGCCGCTACATGGAGTTCCTGCAGCTGTACGTAGGCAAGAAGGTGCCCGATCTGTCGGCCGGGGCCACCATCGCCGCGGTCCTCGGTGAGGCGATCTGGGGCGTGAGCACGTTCGGCCCGTTCGAGAACCGCTTCGAAGGCGACACATACGGCCAGGCCCTGGCAGCATTCGAGGCGGAGAAGCCGGTGCGCGTGCTGTTCGAACAGGGCGGCAACGCCGCCTACAGCCCGGGCACACCCGAGCCGAACTTCGTCGTCGAGTTCGACGCCTGGCCGGTTCCCGAGGCGCAGGCCTCCACGTGGCGGCTCGGCGACGATGGCCGGCTGCTGTCGTCGGGCGCGGCGGCGACCGCCGGCGCCGACAGCTACGCCGCGGTGCCAGGGGCGCTGCCCGCAACGTTCTACGAAGGCGACGGTGATGGGGTGTGGCAAGCCGAGGTCACCTACGACTGGCAGCCGATCCCACCTGGCGATGGCCTCGGCTACGCGACGGCACCACTGGCGGCCGACACCGTGGTGGTCGGCTCCGGCTCGGTCGACCTGTGGATGATGGCCGACGCGACCGACACCGATCTGGAGGTGACCATCAGCGAAGTGCGGCCCGACGGCACCGAGATCTACGTTCAGAGCGGCTGGCTGCGGGCCAGCCAACGAGCGCTCGACGAGGGTGCCAGCACCGAGCTCCACCCGGTGCACACGCATGCCAAGGACGATGCCGCCGACCTGCCCGCCGACGAGCTGGTGCCGGTGCGGGTCGACCTGTACCCCTTCGCCCATCCGTTTCGCGCCGGCAGCCGGATCCGGCTGACCGTCGACGCACCGGGCAACAGCCGCGCCGTGTGGGTGGGCAGCCTCAATCGGTGAGCGCGACAGTCCCTGAGAGCTTGGGGGTTTGCGATGGGTGC
>VFMC01000596.1:0-910 GCA_006515795.1 Acidimicrobiaceae bacterium
GACGAGCCGCTCCGGTCGCTCACCGCGTCACTACACGCCGACGACGTCATCAACATGCAGTACACGTCGGGCACGACCGGCTTCCCCAAGGGCGTTATGCTCACGAGCACGAACATCCTCAACAACGGCTTCTACATCGGCGAGCGCCAGAAGTTCACCGCCGAGGACCGCGTGTGCCTGCCGGTGCCGCTCTTCCACTGTTTCGGGTGCGTGCTCGGTGTGCTCGCCGTGCTTACACACGGCGCGACGATGGTCATGGTCGAGAGTTTCGATCCGGTCATCGTGCTGGCGGCAGTGCAGAAGGAGCGCGCGACCGCACTCTACGGCGTGCCGACGATGTTCATTGCGGAGCTCGCGCATCCGATGTTCGACATGTTCGACCTCACGAGCCTGCGCACCGGAATCATGGCCGGTTCGCCGTGCCCGATCGAGACGATGAAGCAGGTCATCGACAAGATGCACGCTTCCGAGATGACCATCTGCTACGGGCTCACCGAGGCCAGCCCGGTGTTCACGCAGACCACGACGGACGACACGCTCGAGCGCAAGTGCGAGACCGTCGGACGCAAGCACGACGAGGTCGAGGTGCGCGTCATCGACCCGGAGACCGGCGAGGACTGCCCGCCAGGCGTGCCGGGCGAGTACTGCTGTCGCGGCTACAACATCATGAAGGGCTACTACAAGATGCCCGAGGCGACAGCTGCTGCTATCGACAAGGATGGTTGGTTGCATTCGGGTGACGTCGGCACCGTCGACGAGCACGGCTACTACCGCATCACCGGCCGCATCAAGGACATGATCATCCGCGGCGGCGAGAACATCTATCCGCGCGAGATCGAGGAGTTCCTCTACACGATGCCCGGCGTCGAAGACGCGCAGGTCGTTGGCGTGCCGGATGCGAAGTACGGCG
>VFMC01000596.1:981-2573 GCA_006515795.1 Acidimicrobiaceae bacterium
CCCGCAGACGGCCAGCGGCAAGATCCAGAAGTACAAGCTCCGCGACATGGCCGCCGAGGCGCTGGGACTCACCGACGTCAAGGTGTTTGCGAGCGAGGCTGAGACGAAGGCGTAGTCGGGTGGACACCCGCCTCTTGCGGTACCATGTCGTGCATGTCTGACGAACCGGGGGTGCGTATGCACGAGATCCGTTGGCACGGCCGAGGCGGGCAAGGTGCCGTCACGTCTTCGAAGATTCTCGCCGAGGCGGCTTTCCGTAGCGGATGGAGCGGCGTCACCGCCGCACCGTCGTTCGGTGCCGAGCGGCGCGGCGCGCCCATCACCGCTTCCACACGCATGGACCGCGAGCCGATCCGCATTCTCTCGCAGGTCACGACGCCCGATGTGGTCGTCGTTCTCGACGACTCACTCCTGGCCGTCGCCAACCCCGCAGCCGGTCTCAAGCCAGGCGGCGTCGTTATCGTGAACACGGTGCGCCCGCGCGCGGAGCTTGCGATTCCTGCGGACGTGCGTGTCGTGACTGCGGACGTGACCGGCTCGGCTCTATTGCAGATGCATTCCCACCAGGGCCGGCGGCGAAGAACATCGAGGCCGCGCGCCTCGCCTTCCAGTGTACGAACGCGTGAGGAGCGAGATGAGCGCACACGAGATATCGATGTCCCGCCCGAGCGTTGGCGAGGCCGGCGCCACGGGTGACTGGAGAAACGAGTACCCGGTTGTGGCCGCTGAGACGTGCGTCGCGGCCAAGCAAGGGAAGATCACCTGTCAGATCTGCTGGGCGCACTGCCCTGACGCGTGCATCGCGCAGGGTATGCCGCCGGTGATCGACCTCACCTACTGCAAGGGTTGCGGCATCTGCGCCGAGGTCTGCCCGCATCACGCGATCGAGATGCGCCCCGAAGCGGCTCACGGCGTGTGCGCGCCAGCGGAAGGCGGTGTGAAATGACGACGAAGGTCATCACCGGCAACGAAGCCGCCGCCACCGCCGCAAAGCTCGCTCGTGTGCAAGTCATAGCGGCCTACCCGATCACGCCGCAGTCGCCAGTTGTCGAGACGCTTTCGGCGTGGGTGGAGTCAGGCGAGCTACCCGCCGAGTTCGTGACGGTTGAAAGCGAGCACTCGGCTCTCACAGTCTGCATAACCGCATCCACCGTCGGGGCGCGCGTCTTCACCGCGACGTCGGCGAACGGCCTCGCGTACATGAACGAGCAGGTGTGGTGGGCGGCAGGCGCGCGGCTCCCGATCGTCATGTGCATCGCGAACCGCGCCATGGCCGCGCCGTGGAACGTCTTGAACGACCAGCAGGACTCCATGTCCGAGCGCGACGCCGGCTGGATCCAGCTCTATTGCCGCGACAACCAGGAGATCCTCGACACGACCATCCAGGCGTATCGCATCGCCGAGCGTCTCAACGTGCCGGTCATGGTGTGCTACGACGGCTTCTTGCTCTCGCACACCGTCATGCCGGTCGATGTCCCGTCGGCCGAGGAGATCGACGCGTTCCTGCCGCCGAGGACAGCCCCGCTGCAACTCGTCGATGCGAACGACCCGCGCAACATCGGCCCGGTCACCCTGGCCGACCCTCGCGCGGA